>JANNCL010000278.1:0-13473 GCA_031386565.1 Candidatus Omnitrophota bacterium | reverse complement strand
ACGCCAGATGGGGAACCTAGGTTCCCCAAATGGGGAGCAATTCCTGCAGTTTAACCGTCGTGAATTGCGACGGACCCGTGGCTCAGTTGGTTAGAGCGTCTCCTTGACATGGAGAAGGTCACAGGTTCGAATCCTGTCGGGTCCATTTTGATATTACAGGATGAGAAGTGAGCGCTATGGATTATTCCCGCGATATAGATAAGTTACGGCATACAGCATCTCACGTGATGGCACAGGCGGTCAAAGAAATTTGGCCGGAGGTGAAGGTCACGATCGGGCCGGCCATTGAAAATGGTTTTTATTATGATTTTGATAAGAAGGGGCCTTTTTCTGAGGAAGACCTGCGTAAGATCGAAAAGAACATGTACCGCATTGTCAACAGGAACCTGCCGATGACCAAAAGCGTGTTATCACGCCAAGAGGCCATTAAGAAATTTGCGTCGATGCAAGAAGACTATAAGGTCGAGCTTATTGAGAATTTGCCGGATACCGAAGAGGTGTCTTTGTATCATACCGGTGATGAATTTTTTGATCTGTGCAAAGGGCCCCATGTGGCCTCAACTGGACTGATCAAGGGCTTGAAGCTGTTATCGGTGGCCGGCGCCTATTGGCGCGGGGACGAAAAGAGGCCGATGCTGCAGCGGATCTACGGTACGGCATTCTTCACTCAAAAAGAACTCGATGAATATTTAAAAATGGTCGAAGAAGCAGCGAAACGCGATCATCGCAAGATCGCTACTCAGCTGGATCTGTTCCACATTTATCAGGAAACCGCCGGTGCCGGATTGATCTTCTATCACCCTAACGGTGCGATGCTGCGAAAGCTCATCGAAGATTATGTGCGCGAGCAGCACTTGTCGCACGGGTATCAACTGGTTCACACGCCGAATATCTTAAAGGGAAAGTTGTGGGATATTTCGGGGCATTCCGGGCACTATAAAGAGAATATGTATTACTTTAAAGTGGATGAAGAAGAATATGCGGTAAAGCCCATGAACTGCCCGGGGCATATTCTGATCTATAAATCACAGACACGCTCATACCGTGATCTGCCCATCCGCTATTTTGAATTAGGTACCGTGTACCGTCAGGAAAAAGCCGGCGTACTTCATGGTTTGCTGCGCGTGCGCGGTTTCACGCAAGATGATGCGCATCTTTTTTTAAGGGCGGATCAGATCAAAAAAGAGGTCATGGATGTCATTGATTTTGTGTTTGAGGTCATGCATGATTTCGGGTTTTATGACCTGCACATTGAATTATCAACTCAGCCTAAAGATTCCATGGGGGCTCAGGAAAATTGGGATAAAGCGACCGCAGCATTGAAAGATGCGCTGGAGACAAAGCAGCTTAAGTACAGCGTAGACGAGGGCGGCGGGGCGTTTTATGGGCCCAAGATCGATATAAAATTAAAAGACGCGATCGGCCGTTTGTGGCAATGCGGGACGATCCAATGTGATTTTAATTTGCCCGAACGTTTCGAATTAGAGTATGTCGACGAGACGGGAACGAAACAGCGACCGATCATGCTGCACCGCGCTATCCTGGGCAGCATGGAACGTTTCATGGGAACGCTCATTGAGCATTACGCGGGCAATTTTCCATTATGGCTGGCGCCTAATCAAATCGCGATCATTCCGATCAAGCCCGAACACGTATCTTTCGCGGACACATTGAAAAAGATCTTAATAGATGCTAAATTTAGAGTGGTGGTGGATGACCGGAATGAATCATTATCTAAACGTATTCGAGAAGCATCGGTAAAAAAGATCCCATATCAACTAGTTATCGGGGATAAAGAAGTGCAAAGCGGTCAAATATCCGTGCGCTTACAGAATGGGCAGGATCTTGGGGTGATGAGCCCGGCAGCCCTCATTGAGCGTTTACAAAATCAGATTGTTGACAAAAAGTAAAAATCGAGGATAATAGGTAACCTTTGCAAAAAGGTATTTTTTATTAACAGGAGGCGTGAACACATTGAAGAATATTCGCATTAATAATCAGATCCGAAATAAAGAAGTGCGTGTCATCGGTCCTAATTCTGAACAGCTGGGTGTGGTGGCGATCGCAAGGGCCTTAGAGCTCGCGAATGAGTATGAATTAGATCTTGTGGAAGTGGCACCAACGGCGGCACCTCCGGTATGCCGGATCATTGATTTCAGTAAATATAAGTATGATCAAGAAAAGAAAGAGCGTAAAGTAAAACGTAATCAGCACATTACGCAATTAAAACAAATTCGTTTAAAGCCCCATATCAGCGATCATGATCTGGAAACAAAGATGAAGCAGGCGATCGCGTTCCTGGCTAAAAAAGATAAGGTGAAGATCAATTTAATGTTCCAAGGAAGAGAAATGAGCTTTAGGGATCAATGGAGAGCGGTTCTTGATAAGGTTGTCACGCTTACGGCAGAACATGCCACCATTGAGAAAGAGCCCTTAGCTGAAGGCAGAGTGGTGTCGATGGTTTTGGCGCCGAAATCAGAAAAATAAAAGGTGGTTGTATGGCAATAGGAAAAAAGGGAAAACAAAAAACGAACAAAGGTGCGGCCAAGCGTTTACGCATGACCAAATCGGGATTGCTTAAAAAACGCAATGCCGGTCGCCAGCACATTCTAAGTAAGAAAACGCGCAAACATAAGCGTCAGTTACGCAAGGACGGGTACCTGTCAGCAACCGATGCAAAGCGCATAAGGAGGTTGTTGCCATATGGTACGAATTAAAAGTAATACGTATTCACATAAACGCAAAAAACGCGTCTTAAAAGAAGCTAAAGGTCAGTTCGGTAATCGCAGCAAGCGTTATAAAGAAGCGATCAAGTCCCTTCTGGGCAGCCGACAATTCTCATATTTTGACCGCAAAAAGAACGCCGGTCATTTCCGTTCATTGTGGATCGTGCGTTTAAACGCCGCTTGCCGTGAATCGGGGATCGCGTATAGCCGTTTCATCGGTGGGCTTAAAGCAGCGAATATTTTGTTAGATCGTAAAATGATGTCGGAGATCGCTATTGCCTCTCCGGAAATATTCACGCAGATCGTGGACATCGCAAAGGCTGCGAATATAACACCCAAGGCAGCACCCAAAGCAGCGCCAAAAGCAGAAGTAAAAGCAAAAACAAAAGCCAAAGCATAAAACTTGGTTTTAGGATATAATAAGGGACAGTCTTCTATAAACCATAGGAACTGTCCCTTTCTTATCAGGAGCGTTATGTTAAATAGAAGAGCATTGCTGGTGATCATAAGCGTTCTTTTAATGATGCATGCCGGTTATGCTGCAACAATAATAATGGATAAAGCAGAAAAACCGCAGGCGGTCATGAAGGTGGATGTGAAACCGGTGACGATAGGGTGTGATAAATATTGTTGGCAAGACGCCAGGGTTATTGAGATTTATTCCATGACCATTGATCAGGCGGTCCCAAAAGAGATCAAAATAGCCTCGTATAGCTGGGAGACTGCGGTACCTGTGGGTATATCGACGGTTAGCTTAGTAAAATATAGAAGCGATGATAACGACAGCACGCTGTGGCGGCTTTTAAACATTAAGAACGAAGATAAATAATGTCCTGGAATTTTCAACACATAGAAGAGAATGCCCGCCGTGAAGGCGAGTCCATCAAGGATGCTCAGAATCTCGAAGATTTCCGTTTGAAGTATTTAGGCAAAAAGGGGATCGTTGCGGATATTTTTGCATCCTTGTCCGCGGCGCCTGTTGCTGAAAAGGGGGCTATCGGAAAAGGCGCTAATGATCTGCGCAATGTGGTCAATGCGATCATTGAATCAAAAAAGAATTCCTTTTCAGCCAAGCCCGCAGGAAATGAAAGAACGATCGATGTTAGTATGCCGGGCGTGGCAACACCATTAGGGTCTCGGCATATTTTAACCCAGACCATGGAAGAAATTTGTGATGTGTTCGAGAAATTGGGTTTTGTTGTGGAAGAAGGGCCGGAAATTGAAACGGAGTTCCACAATTTCACCGGCTTGAACATTCCGATCGATCATCCTTCACGCGACGCATTTGACACGTTCTATTTACACGCGGATGATCCAAGTGCTAAGGGTCGTAAATTGTTGTTGCGCAGCCACACATCGCCGGGACAGGTCCGGGTGATGAAGGCTCATAAACCGCCTCTTGCGGTGATCATCCCGGGACGGGTATATCGTCCGGATGCGGTGGATGCCAGCCACTCGTTCATGTTTCACCAGATCGAGGGGCTTTTAGTGGACAACAATGTAAAATTTTCGGATCTTAAAGGCTTGCTTACGGAATTTTGCCGGCGGTTCTTTGGGCCGGACGTGAAAATGCGTTTTCGTCCGCACTATTTTCCGTTTACCGAACCGTCCGCCGAGGTCGATATTGCCGCTGATATTTTCAAAGGTACGGCGCGTCGTCCGTGGCTGGAGATCTTAGGCTGCGGCATGGTCAACCCAAAAGTGTTTGAATCGGCGGGATATCCGTCAGGAAAATATACAGGCATGGCTTTTGGCATGGGCGTCGAGCGCATGGCGATGTTGAAATATGGCATTAAAGACATACGCTTGTTCTATGAGAATGATGTCCGGTTCTTGAAGCAGTTTTAGAGCGCTGTTTGTTAGAATCTCATTAATTTAGTTTTTTAATAAGACGCGACTTTTTGAATCTCCGGGGAGTCGAAGTCTTATTAAAAAACTAAATTAATGTGCTTCTAACGGCAGTAAGATTTCAAATAGCTAAAATGGCTATAATTTAGACGGTGTAAGTTTGTTTGGAGCGAGACTTCGACGTCCCGGAGATACAGAATGTCGTGTCGAGCTTTAAACAAACTTACATCGTCTAAATTAATCGTAAGAAAGTACGCATGAAATTATCGATCAATTGGCTGAAAGATTATGTTGATCCTAAGATCTCGACCGACGAGCTTGTACATCGTTTGACCATGGCGGGCTTGGAGGTTGAGGAGGTTCATGGTGTCGGCAAAGATACGGTGCTGGATATTGAGATCACCCCGAACCGTCCGGATTGCCTGAACACCATCGGTCTGGCGCGCGAGATCTCGGCCATTTGCGCGAAGAATTTGAAGCTGCCTAAGATAAAGCAATTTAAATCCGCCAAAGTAAGCCCACTCACGATTACGATCGAAGACAAGAAAGATTGTTCCCGCTATGTTGGGACGGTGATCCTAAATGCGAATATAGAAGAATCACCGTCTTGGATGATAGAACGATTGCAAAGCTTAGGGATTCGGTCGATCTGTAATGCGGTAGATATCACCAATTTTGTGTTGATGGAAATGGGGCAGCCGCTGCACGTTTTTGATCTGGATAAGATCGTTGGCGGCAAAATCGTGGTGAGACGTGCCAGGCTTGGCGAGAAGATCGTTACTCTCGATGGCATCGAACGCAAACTAGATCAATCCATTCTGGTGGTTGCGGATGCTCAGAAGCCGGTCGCTATTGCCGGGATCATGGGAGGGATGGATACGCAGGTCACGGTCAATACTAAAAATATTTTGTTAGAAAGTGCGCAGTTTGAAATGGGGATCGTCCGCAGGGCTTCCCGTACGCTTGGTTTTAAAAGCGATGCATCCTACCGCTTTGAGCGAGGGGTGGATATTCATAATGTGTTGAATGGTGCCGATCGGGCAACAGGCTTGTTGATCGAGTTGACCCGGGGGAAATTCACAGTTCGATCGGATAATGGGCCTAAAAAGATGCTCAAACAAACCGTGATCGCGGTCAGCATCGCAGGCATTGAAGGATTGCTAGTCACCAAGGTTTCAACGACTGCGGTCAAGAATGCGTTGACACGGCTGGGTTTAAAGGTTGCGGCCGGCAAAAAAGATGTTTTAAAAATAACGGTCCCAAGTTTTCGTGGCGATCTAAAACAAGATGTGGATGTGATCGAGGAGGTCGCTCGTATTATTGGCTATGATAAGCTCGATGTGTCGTTCCCGCATATTCAGGTCTTGAATATCGCGCCGGATGTTCGGCCTCGACGGGCCCGCAGGGAAGCCGCAACTGTTTTGACGTCAAAAGGCTACAATGAGGCGATCACTTTTTCGCTGATCTGTCAAAAAGATCTGGATCGATGCGGATTGGGAGCGAATGGTGTCGGCGTTGAGAATGCTTTAAGCGGGGATCATAATTTGATGCGCCCGTCACTGTTACCGTCTTTGCTCCAGGTAGCTGCGACCAATTTTAACCGCGGCCAGAAGGAACTGCGCATTTTCGAAATAGGGAAATGTTATTTTCCGTCGGAAGAACAGTGGACGCTGGCGTTATTAAGCACCGGACGCCGAAGTCATGACTGGCGTCAGAATAGCAAGGAAGCAACGGACTATAGTGATGTCAAAGGCGCGCTAGAGCAGGTTTTTTCCAAGCTTGGGGCCAATGTTTCTTTTGAAGTGGGCCAATATCCCGGGCTAGATGTAGGGGCAGCTATCCTTCGGTTCAATGACCAGTCATTGGGCGGGTTGGGACGGATCCCAAAAAATGTTTTACAGCAATGGGGCATTAAATCGGGGGATGTTTATTTTGCGCAAGTGAATTTACAGCCGCTTTTCCTGCTGCCTAAAGCAGTATTAAAATATGAGCCCATTGCTGAATACCCGTCGATCGTGCGCGATATCAGCATTGCGGTGAAGGGTGAGATTGCCTATGGCAAGATCAAAGGTTTGTGCCAGCGCTTAGGTGGGGCAACTTTAAAGCAGGTGCATTTGGCGGAAGAGTACACGGGGGAAAAGATACAAAGCGGTCATAGAGGTTTGGTGTTATCGATATTGTATCAATCCAACGAGCGGACTTTGCGGGAAGAAGATATCAATGAAGTGCATCAGGGTATTCTTGACGCGTTGGCGCGCGATCTAGCCGCGGTGCAGCGATAGCGTGCTTCAGTCGCGCCTGTTTGCGAACGAGACTGGGCGCAGGTTTTTCGGAGGTCATTCATGAGGATTCTAGTTCTTGTTGTTTTGTTGGCATTATTGTCCAATAGCGCGTACGCACAAAGTGTTAGAGAGCGTTTACGTCAGGTGCGCGAACATGAAGCGGAATTGTTAAAACCAAAGCCTAAAGAAGCGGCACCGAAAGAGATCCCTGCCGATAAAGAGAAAAAGCCACAATGCCAGGCAGACCAGGAAGAGTTAGACGGAGTTCTTTATTATAACGAATGTTATTGCAAACAATTAAAACATTCGGACGTTGAGACCATTCTCAAAGGGCACGGTTTATTATATCAATCACAAGGCATTAAAGAAATGGGCGAAGGGATCACGCATTTAAGACCGGAAGATCGGGCGAAGTACCACTATACATGCGGCGTCGCGATAACGTGGGACCCGGCTAATACGCTTAAATTCCAGAATGTTAAAGAATGTTATGCTTTTGTTGATACGATCATTCGTGAATTAAAAAGCAAGGTCGATGTCGTTGCGGAGCCGCTTTATTATAGCTGCGGTGAGCATGTGCAAAAGATCGGTAAAAAACCGGCCTTGTGATCTTGCGAACAACATATCCCTGCTAAGCGCGTTAGGGTTTGGCTGTATTGAACCACAAAACAATACGTAGGGGGACGCTAACCTGTTGCCTAGGCTTTGCTTGGGCTCACAGTGTCTACCCACTTGAGAACGATGGTTCTCATTACACCAGATTCGACGGCGGTGCGGGGTTATTTTTAAGTAGTAAAAATCTATGCAATCGCCCTCCCTTTTCACATCAGAAGATATTCCAAAAGACGCGCCCTTAAGCGCGCGGATGCGGCCGCGTGATTTAGGCGAATATATCGGGCAGTCCCATATTTTAGGGGCTGGTAAACTGTTGACGCGGGCGATCGCCGCGGATCGTTTGAGCTCGCTTATTTTATATGGGCCTCCGGGGGTCGGGAAAACTACGCTGGC
This sequence comes from Candidatus Omnitrophota bacterium, assembly GCA_031386565.1. Taxonomy (GTDB): domain Bacteria; phylum Omnitrophota; class Gorgyraeia; order Zapsychrales; family Fredricksoniimonadaceae; genus JACQQW01. The sequence continues at coordinate 5,609 of JANNCL010000278.1, read as the reverse complement.
GTTATGCATCGCTAAAGAAACAAAATCCCATTTTGAAAAGATCAATGCCGTAGCCTCTAATATTGAGGAAATGCGCAAGATCATTGCCGGGGCTATTCACCGCCGGGCATCCTCCGGCCGTAAGACCCTATTGTTCATAGACGAGATACATCGTTTTAATAAAGCACAGCAGGATGTGCTCATGCCGGACATTGAGGAGGGCAACATCGTCTTGATCGGTGCCACGGTGTTCAATCCTTTCTTTGCGTTGGTCAGTCCGTTGATCTCACGTTCATTGGTTTTTGAACTGCGGCCATTATCACCGGATGATTTATTGCTCATGCTCAAACGTGCGATCGCCGATAAAGAGCGCGGGGTGGGCTTCTTGAACATTAATGCCCACCAAGATGCATTGTTATTCCTGGCGCAAGCGTGTGACGGGGATGGGCGCAGGGTTTTGAATGCGCTGGAAGTGGCGGTCATGACCACGCCGGCAGATAAAGACAACATTGTGCACTTAGATCTTGCGGTTGCTCAGGAAAGCATTCAGAAGAAAGCCGCTGTTTATGACGCTGACGGAGATGCGCATTATGATACGATATCCGCGTTTATTAAATCCATGCGGGGATCGGACCCGGATGCGGCGCTTTATTGGATGGCAAAAATGATCTATGCGGGTGAGGACGTTCGTTTTATCGCGCGGCGGATCGTGATTTGTGCCAGCGAAGATGTGGGGAATGCTGATCCTAATGCGTTGGTTCTGGCCAATGCCGCATTACAGGCCTCGGAGTTTGTCGGAATGCCAGAGGCGCGTATTATCCTCGCCCAAGCCGCTGTTTATGTGGCTTGCGCGCCAAAATCTAATGCGGTTTATTTAGGGATCGATGCTGCATTGGCTGATGTGAAGAATAAACGCATGGAAAATGTTCCGGATCATTTAAAAGACGGCAGTTATCCGGGTGCTGCTAAGGTAGGACACGGCGTGGGTTATCAATATGCGCATGATTATCCAATTCATTATGTGGAGCAGGTTTATATGCCGCACCAGGCAAAGTATTATCAACCCACAGACTTGGGGTATGAAGCCAAGATCAAAGAACGCATGGACAAGTTGAAAAAAAAATGATAGGATATCGCCGTTGTAAAAAATGATAAACCCGCATTTTGCAGAGGCAAAATGTGCCCGTAGGGGCGATTGTCGCAACTTGTTGCGATATGAGCGGTTATCCAGACAAGCGAAAAAACCGTTGCATGTAGCAAATTGTGCGATTGACTCAGACGCTAGGATCGTTTCAAATGCAAAATGCGGGATAAAAGCATGCTTCGTGAACATTTTTTAAGGCTTTTAATGGCGCAAGGGAATGCCGAACGTCAGTTTAAAAGTGGACAGATCGCCGATAAGCTATACCGCTTACCGGCTTATGTAAATGCAAAAACAGTGTTGTTTTACGCTTCAGTTCAAGGCGAAGTAGAGACTTTCGCGATGATACAAGAGGCAATGCGATCAACAAAAAAAGTAGCACTTCCAAGTGTACAAAGAAATCAAAAGACAATGGTTCCAATATTAACGGATTCTTTAGCAAACTTAAAAAAAGGCCCTTACGGCATACTTGAACCTAACATCAACGGGGACAATGTTTTAGATCTGTCTGCAATAGATGCGGTGATCGTGCCGGGTTTGGCTTTTGATGCGAATAATCATCGCTTGGGACGGGGTGCGGGTTATTATGACCGTTTTCTGCCTACTTTAAGTGAGCGTACCACGACCATTGGACTTGCTTTTGATTTTCAAATTGTTGATCGCCTGCCAACAGAGCCTCATGACATGGCTCTTTCCTGTGTTATTTCCGCGTAAGGTCTTCTAAGATTTCTTAAGCTGTTCTTCTTAATGTATTGAAAGGGGTTACCATGATCAGTGCGAGTGTATTATTTCTTGCTTTATTTATTGGGATCGCAGGAATTGTCGGGGGATTCTTTTTAGACCGTATTTTGCGCGGGCGGCGTGCAGCGGAAGCTCAAAAAGAAGCCGGGGAAGTGCGGGAATTGGCGCGTCGGGAAGCAGATACGATCCGTAAGGAAGCGGAACTGGCGGCCAAGGATGCAATGATCAAGATGAGGCAGGAATTTGAGAGCCAAACTAAGGAACGTCGCGAAGAATTGAATGCGTCAGAAAAACGCATCCTTTCCCGTGAAGAGAATTTGGACAAGCGAGTAGACCTTCTGGAAAAGAAAGAAAAAGATCTGGCCAGCAGACTGGAAGGATTACGCGAGGGCGAGATCAAGGTTAAAGAAAAAACTGAAGAATTGGATAAATCGATCGCTGAAGAGAAAGTACGGCTGCAGACAGTGGCTAATCTTTCGCAGGAAGAAGCGCGGAAGATCCTATTGACGCGGGTTGATGAGGATATCTTAACTGAAAAAGCGCAGCGAGTGCGTCAGATGAATGAAGAGATCAAAGAGTCGGCCGATAAAAGGGCTCGCGAGGTCATCAGTACGGCCATTCAGCGCTGCGCCTCAGACCACACGGCGGAGACGACCATTTCAGTAGTGCCATTGCCTTCAGATGAGATGAAGGGGCGTATCATTGGGCGGGAAGGACGCAATATTCGCGCGCTGGAACAAGCCACCGGTGTTGATATCATCATTGACGACACTCCGGAAGCTGTCACGATCTCCGGTTTTGACATGGTGCGCCGTGAGACCGCGCGCATTGCGTTGGAACAATTGATTGTAGACGGACGTATTCATCCGGGGCGCATTGAAGAGGTTGTGGAAAAGGCCAAATTAGAAATTGAGAAAAAGATCAAGGAAGAAGGCGAACGCGCGGTCATGGAATTAGGCATACACGGGATGCATCCGGAATTGATCAAATTAGTCGGCCGTCTGCGTTACCGCACCTCGTTCGGGCAAAATGGTCTTAATCACTCGATCGAAGTGTCGAAGCTCATGGGTATCATGGCCTATCAATTAGACGCTGATGTGAAGGCCGCGAAACGCGCGGGGTTGTTACACGATATCGGTAAAGTTGTCTCCTCTGATGTGGAAGAAGGGACGCATGCGATCGTCGGCGCCAGGTTATGCCGCAAATACGGCGAGGCTGAAGACGTTTCTTATGCAGTGGAAAGTCATCACGGCGAAGTGGAGATGAACACGCTGTTTGGTATTTTAGTATCCGCGGCGGATGCGATCAGTGCCGCACGCCCGGGGGCCCGTGCCGAGTCTATGGAAACATATGTTAAGCGTTTGGAGAATCTGGAGAAAATATCCAATTCCTTTAAAGGGGTTGAGAAAAGTTACGCGCTGCAAGCCGGACGCGAGATCCGCATTGTGGTCACTCCCGATAAGGTCAATGACGATGAGGCGGTGGTCATGGCGAGGGATATCAGGAAGAAGATCGAAGAAGAAATGGAATATCCCGGGCATATTAAGGTCATGGTCGTGCGTGAAACGCGCGCCATAGAATACGCAAAATAAACATGAATATTTTATGCATCGGCGACATTGTCGGTCGTCCTGGCCGAGACGTGGTGACTAATATCTTGGGTCGATTACGCCAAGAACATCAGATCGATCTAGTCATTGCCAATGGTGAAAATTCCGCCGGCGGAAGCGGCATCATGCCCAAAGGGGCGCGGGAGATCTTCGCGGCAGGCGTTGACCTGATCACATTAGGCGATCATGTGTGGGACAAGCAGGACATTTATGCATATTTGAATGAGACGGACAATATCATTCGTCCGGCCAATTTTCCCGATGGTGCGCCGGGCAAAGGATATCAGGTCATCACCACCAAGACCGGCATCAAGGTAGGTGTTATAAATCTTTTGGGACGCACTTTTATGCGGTATAATGTGGAATGTCCGTTCCGGATGCTGGATAAGATCGTCAGAGAGTTAAGCGCGGTGACCCCGGTCATTGTGTTGGACATGCATGCGGAAACGACCAGTGAAAAAGTGGCCATGGGGCATTATAGCGATGGACGCGTAAGCTGTGTTTTTGGAACGCATACGCATGTGCAGACCGCGGATGCGAAGATATTGTCTCAGGGGACGGCGTATATTACGGACCTGGGGATGACGGGGCCGGAAGATTCGGTGATCGGTCAGAATAAAGAAAAGATCATCAAGCGTTTTCTGACCAGCCTTCCGCAGAAATTTGAAGTGGCCGAAGGGGACGCATTATTGCAGGGCATCATTGTCAGCGTTGATCCCCTAACAGGGAAAGCGCAGCGTATTGAACGCGTTCAATCAAAGGAGTGATCCATGGACAATGCGAATAGTAATCGACGCAGTTCTCCCCGTGTGGCTTACCCGTGCCTGGTCAAGTTCTTTTCGGAATCGCAGGGCCAGGAGGTCTATTTAACACATACGGAGAATATCAGCAGCGGCGGATGTTATTTGATCGTGCCTAAAAATGCTACGAAGGGGAGCAAGTTGTCGCTGGAGCTTGACCTTTTGGATGATGGGGATCACATGGTTTTTGACGGCATGGTGGCCTGGATCGAGCAGCGGTCGATGCTCAAATCTCATAAAACATTTTATTATGATATCGGCATTAGTTTTGATGAAATGAAAGAGAAAGATAAAAAACGCCTGGAAGACGCATTAGGGTTATTGATCAAGAAAGGGTATAAGCCCACGCGGCTTGTGCATTAAACATTATGGTCAGAGTTCGTTTTGCTCCATCCCCGACAGGGTATTTGCATATTGGCGGCGCGCGCACCGCGCTTTTTAACTGGATGTACGCTAAAGCGCAGGGCGGGAAATTCATCCTGCGCATTGAGGACACCGACAAGGTGCGTTCCAAGCAGGAATATCTTGATGAGATCATGGACAGCATGCAGTGGCTGGGCTTAAGCTGGGATGAATTCTATAAGCAAAGCGACCGTTTCGACCTGTATACGCAATATGCCCAGAAATTGTTGGATGAAGGCAAGGCTTATAAAGAAGTGCGGGAAGAAGGCGGCGGCGAAGCGATCGTCCTAAAGATGCCAGAGAAGGTCATTAAGATCTATGATTTGATCCGCGACGAGATCGTGGTGGATACCAAAGAGCTTAAAGACCAGGTGTTGATAAAAAGCGACGGATCGCCTACGTATAGTTTTGCCTGTGTCATTGATGATGCGCTGATGGAGATCTCTTGTGTTATCCGCGGCGAGGACCATATTTCCAATACTCCTAAACAGATCGTGATCTATGAAGCGCTGGGCTTTAAGCCGCCTAAGTTCGCGCATTTGCCGTTGATCTTAGATGATGAGCGCGCACGGCTTTCGAAACGGGCCGGGGCGGTCGCCGTTACCGATTATCGCGGGCAGGGGTTCTTGCCTCAAGCGGTGGTCAACTATTTGATGCTGCTGGGCTGGTCGCCGGGAAATAATCAGGAAAAAGTGGTTTTGGATAATGCCATTAAAAATTTCTCGATCAAAAAGATCAATAAAGCCGGCGCCGCATTTTCGATGGATAAATTAAAGTGGCTTAACGGCGAATATATCAAAGAAATGGATAATGCTCAATTAAGTGCAGCGGTCACCCCGTTCTTGGTCAAACAATGGGGCGCGGGATGTTTAGAGGGCAAAACGCTCGAGAATATAGTACAATTATACAAAGGCCGGATGAGTACTTTATTGGATT
>JANNCL010000308.1:0-2015 GCA_031386565.1 Candidatus Omnitrophota bacterium | reverse complement strand
GATAAAAGGAATGCGTGATTCAAGCGTCGCTGCATGTGCGATCAAAGCAAAATCCATGGCTTCCTGTACAGAACAAGAACATAACATGGCAAAACCGGTCATGCGAGCTGACATTACATCCTGGTGATCGCCAAAGATAGACAGTCCCTGGGTTGCGATCGAACGTGCCGCCACATGAAAAACCGCGGCAGATAATTCGCCGGCGATCTTGTACATATTCGGAAGCATTAGCAATAAACCTTGTGAGCTAGTGAACGTCGTTGTCAAAGCTCCCGTTTGTATCGCCCCATGGACGGCCCCAACAGCACCTGCTTCACTTTGCATTTCCTGAACTAGAGGCACGGTGTCCCATATATTCCTTTTTCCCAGTGACGCCCATTCATCGGTCCATTCTCCCATGGATGAGGAAGGTGTTATCGGATAAATGGCCACCACTTCACTTAAGGCAAATGCAATATAGGCAGCAGCTTCGTTACCATCGATCGTGACTTGTATGCGTGTTTTCATATGTCTCCCTAGGTATATTTCTATGAAGATTGAATTTTACTACCTTAATAAAATTAAGTCAAAATATAAATCAGATACTTGGATGCGATTTAACAGATCCGCGGCAATTGTTCTCCGGAGATCATATCAACAATGCGCAGCGTGCCAATCTTACTTTTCATGACAACTACCGGATTGGCAGCTTCTTCAACATAACCAATGATACACGCTCCTGTCCCCTGAGGATGTGCGCGCATCAATGTCACTGTTTTTTCGGCTTGATCAGCCGGTACAAAAGCAACCAGGCGACCTTCATTGGCAACATATAAAGGGTCAAATCCTAACATTTCACACGCAGAACCCACCTCTTCTTTAATGGGGATCGAATTCTCTTCGATCGTCAATTTCTTTCCTGATGACATCGCGATCTCATTCAAAGAACTTGCTAAACCCCCGCGGGTCAGATCACGTAAACAATGTACATCGATATGGTGCTTGATAAGGTCTAAGACCATGTCCGCTAAAGGAGCGGTATCACTTTGAAGCGTTGTCTCAAAACTTAGACTTTCCCGCGTTGCCATGATCGCCATGCCATGAGCACCGAGATCGCCGTTAATGATGATTGCGTCACCTGCTTTAACCGCCTTAGGATTTATCGTCAGGTCATGTTCGATAACACCGATCCCTGCGGTATTGATAAATACACCATCCCCTTTACCCTTGCCAACAACCTTGGTATCTCCCGTTACAATATAAACACCAGCTTGTTGACAGGCGATGCGCATGGCATTGATGACTTGCCATAGTAGATCCATGGATAATCCTTCTTCTAAAATAAAACCGCAGCTAAGATATAAAGGCCGCGCGCCTACCATGGCCAAATCATTCACCGTGCCATTAACCGCCAATGTCCCGATATTGCCTCCGGGAAAAAATAAAGGGCTGATCACATAAGAATCAGTGGTAAAAGCCATCCTGGCACTAGGACGGTTTAAGATTGCGGCATCGTGACGCTGAAGTAAAATAGGATTCTCAAATGATGTTAAGAACATTTTATCAATGAGCTGATGCATAAAACGACCGCCGCCGCCATGCGCTAAAAGAACGTAGGGATAATTTTGTATCGGAAAAGGACAAGTAAATGCGATCTCTTGATCCATATTCATTCAAAGCCTCGATTCTATTCCTCCCCCTTGAGGAGGGAGGTCAGGTGGAGGTGAAAACATCCTTCACCCTCCCCTAGCCCCTCCCGTCAAGGGAGGGGAAAAAGTTCTATACCTATAATAAGCCGCACATGCACCCTCCGACGAAACCATGGTCGCACCGAGTGGATGATCCGGTGTGCAATTTTTTCCGTATGCCGGGCATTGATAGGGCTTTTTTACGCCTTGCAGGACTAAACCGCTAATGCATTCTAAACTTTCCTGAGTTTTAATGCCCTTAAGATCAAAACGTTCTTCTGCGTCAAATTCCTGGAACTCAGCACTTAAAGCAAAACCGCTTTTAGGTATTTCACCGATACCGCGCCA
>JANNCL010000295.1:0-2489 GCA_031386565.1 Candidatus Omnitrophota bacterium | reverse complement strand
TGATATCCTGCAGGTCCGTCCCATTGGATATGATAATATCCATCGTAATGCGTTAGTGTCCGTTCTGGATGCGCATATGCAGGAACCCTTTTGTGCTTTTTTAAAACGTAAGTTCCCTTATTTTGACGGGTTCATGGTGATGTACGCGAATTATCCTTCGGTGACGACACAGCCGTTATTGAAAGAGCAGAGGTTGGCCTATGAGTGCCGTTAAGATCTGGCATCAGATATTTCTAGAAGAGCGGCCGTCGATCGGACTATCGTTCTTTCGGATCTTTGTGGCCTTGACCACGGGTTTTCATGTGATCCCGGCTTTTTTTGCTTTGCCGGATAATTTCTTGTCCACCGCTTTAAAGTCTTATAATCCTAGTTTTTTCCCAATAGAAGTGCTTAGGTTGGTGAATCAAAGTCCGGACTGGCTGGTCGAATTTGTTGTGAAGTTATTCGTGATCTTCTGGTTCTGTTTCTTGATCGGGCTGCGGACGCAACTATGCTGCATCGGCATGACGCTGTGCTGTTATTATTTCTATGCGCTCAATTGTTTTCATATCGGCACCTTATCCTGGGACATCCTTCTGGTCACGTTATTTTTGATGTGCCTAACCCCGTATCCGGGAGATTATTTTTCTGTTGATGCGTTAAAGCCGCGGGATATCAATGCCTGGCAAAGACCGCGGCCATTTTTTATCCAGCGTTTATTGCAAATACAGATCGCCTTGACCTATTTCTATACGGCGGTCTATAAGATATCCGCGCAAGGTAATTGGATCACCGGGAATCCGATCCATGCTCTGGTCAATTATCCGCAAGTGGGCGTGACCAAGAATTTTCTTTTCAAAGAGTGGATGGCAGTGCACCCGCAATTTTGTTTTGTTTTAGGGATCGTGGTCGTGGTTTCGGAATTGCTGATGCCTTTCTTGTTGTTCTGGGCCAGGACCCGCCGCAGTACGATCGTCATGGGTTTCATTTTCCATATCACCTTGATCCTGACGCTAGATGTGCCGGCGATATTCTTCTTTTTATATCCCGCGCAATTATTGCTGTTCATTCATCCGCAGGCGGTAGATCGATGGATAAAGAATATCCGGCGCCAACAGGTTCCGATGACAGTATTGTATGACGGCCAATGTGGATTTTGCCGTGGGTGGGTAGAACGGTTAAAGGTCATGGACCTATGGGGGCGTTTGAGTTTCGAACCTTTGAAAGAGCAGGCGAGTGAGATCAAATTAGTGGATGAGGATAAGACTTACGGCGGTTTTGAGGCTTTTCGCCGGCTATGTTTGGTGCTGCCGATGCTATATCCATTTTTATTGTTGGTTTATTTGCCTGGTGCTACGTATATTGGTCATTGGAGCTATCGTTTGGTCGCTCAAAACCGGTATCTTTTGCACAACAATACGGCCTGCGCGGATAATCACTGTTTTAGAGGGTCTAAATGAATTCATCAAAAACGATAACGCAGGTTATCTGGACTCATACGATCCTCATTATGGCTTGCGGATTAGTGGCGCTGTATAGTGCTTCCTACAATAATGTTCGGGTGGGACAAAGTGTTTTTTACGACCAGTTATGGATCGCGGCCGCGTCGCTTTTTGTGATCGCCATATTAAGCTATTTGGATTACCGCAAATGGTTTGAGATCGCCTATCTGGTTTATGGGGTCAGTATCCTCTTTTTGGTCTTAGTCTTTGTGGTAGGGAGGCAAGCGTTGGGGGCGACACGCTGGTTCGCGATAGGGGGTTTTAGTTTTCAGCCTTCGGAATTCAGCAAGATCGCCGTCATTTTAATGCTGGCAAGGTATTTTAGCGGACGCCGTCCGCATTTATCATTTAACTTGTCGGGGTCGATGCGCGGCGTATGGGATGATCTGATCTGGCCGCTGTTATTAACAGGCATTTCTGTTTTATTGATATTCAAGCAGCCTGATCTGGGAACCGCCATTATTGTCTTTAGTATCTTTATGCTCATGCTGTTCGTCAGCGGTATAGCGACCAAGGTATTTGTTCTGTTCTTAGTGATGTTAGGCGCGTTGGCTCCGTTTAGCTGGCATTTCCTCAAACCGTATCAGCGGGACCGTTTGCTTGTTTTTATTAATCCGAACCATGACCCGACAGGTGCTGGGTATACTATCATTCAGTCTAAGATCGCGGTGGGTTCCGGCCAGATCTTTGGTAAGGGATGGTTGTCCGGGACACAAAATCAATTGAATTTCCTGCCCGAGCGGCATACCGATTTTATTTTTTCTGTTATTGGAGAAGAATGGGGGCTCCTTGGTTCGGTATTCTTGATATATTGTTATGGCATGATCATTTATGCCGGCTTATCCATTGCCGCAAGGACTAAGGATCGTTTTGGACAAATGGCCGCGGTCGGCATGGCGGGTGTTATTGGGCTGCAGGTAGTCATTAATATCGCCATGGTCATGGGATTATTGCCGGTCGTTGGGATCACCTTGCCGATGATAAGCTATGGGCGGACATCATTTATGG
>JANNCL010000294.1:0-3087 GCA_031386565.1 Candidatus Omnitrophota bacterium | reverse complement strand
ACCGATATCGGCGGGCGCACGTCGCATACGGCCATCATCGCTAAATCGCTTGGTGTTCCGGCAGTGGTTGGGCTTAAAGATGCTACGCTGCGTATTAATAACGGGGATGCGTTGATCGTTGATGGTAAAAAAGGGCTGGTGATCGTTAATCCCACGGTGGCCACGAAAGAGCTTTACACCAAGGAACAGGTCAAGATCGTCGCAGGTTTAGAGAAGTTGGATGACTTTCGTGACCTGTTAGCACAAACGCTGGATGGTAAAAAGCTGTTAATGATGGCTAATTTGGAGCTGGCATCAGAATTGCCGTCCATCCGTAAATTCGGCGGCCAGGGCATCGGTTTATACCGGACTGAGTTCTTGTTCATGAACAGGCTGGACCTGCCGACCGAAGAAGAACAATTTGAGGCTTACAAGAAAGTCGTTGAAACCGTGGCGCCATTACCGGTGACCATCCGCACGCTTGACTTAGGCGGAGATAAATTTATTTCCAGCGTCCATATCCCTAAAGACATGGCGCCATTTTTAGGTGTCCGGGCCATCCGGTTCTGTTTAGAACGCCAGGATATCTTTAAGACGCAACTACGTGCTATTTTACGGGCCTCTGCTTTTGGCCGATTACAAATGATGTATCCTATGATATCGGGGGTGGGTGAATTACGCCAGGCCAATGCGGTATTGGCACAGGTGAAAGCAAGCTTGGAACGTGAACATATCGCTTTTGACGCTGCCATGAAGGTTGGGGTGATGATCGAAGTCCCGTCGGCGGTTATGACTGCGGATGTGATCGCCAAAGAAGCGGATTTCTTCTCGATCGGCACCAATGACCTGATCCAATACACGTTAGCGGTTGATCGGGTCAATGAAAAGACCGCGATGCTATACGAGCCTGCGCACCCGGCCATTTTACGCATGATCCAAAGGACTGTTGACGCTGGGCATAATGAAGGGATCACTGTTGGTGTATGTGGCGAGATGGCCAGCGATCCGGTATTGGCATTTTTGTTGGTAGGACTAGGTGTGGATCATTTAAGCATGTCACCTTCCAGTATCCCTGCGATCAAACGCATGATCAGGGGATTAAGGTTCGCGGATATTGCCCATGTGACCATGGAGAGTTTAAGTTTAAGCACTGGAGCAGAAGTGGAGGAATATGTCGGTGCCCAATTGCACCGCCTTAACCCAAATCTATGAAAGCACTCATTCTAGCCGCAGGATATGGCACGCGTTTAGCCGCGATCGCCAAAGACACTCCTAAACCGTTGCTCGATGTTGCCGGTAAACCATTGATCGATTATACCGTTGATAAGCTGAAATCTGTAAGCGGTTTGAGCGAGATCGTGGTGGTGACCAATAATAAGTTTTACAATATTTTTTGCGCATGGGCTAAAACCCATTCGGATTTCAAAGTGCGCATTGTCAATGACGGTACCAATGTGCCGGAAGAACGTTTAGGATCGGTTGGGGATATCAATTATGTCTGGAGCAAGGAGACGCAAAAGGATGACTGGCTGATCATTGGCGGCGATAATATTTTTATGGATGACCTGAACCTGTTCATGGGCATGGCTGTAGCGAAGTCTCCGGCCATGACGATCGGGGTTTATGATATCAAAGATATCGCCGGTGCATCCAAGTTCGGGGTCGCGGCGATCGATGCCGATGATAAGGTTATTTCTTTTGAGGAAAAGCCTGCCAACCCAAGGTCTAGCCTTATTGTCATGTGCTTGTATTATTTTCCTAAGGAAACGCTGGAGTTCATCGAGGAATATAAGTCTGTCTCAAAGGCGTTGGATGCCGCGGGAAGCTATATCCAATGGCTCTCTGAAAAGAAAAATGTTTATGGTTTTCAATTTACGAAGAAATGGTATGATATCGGGAGTGTTGAAGCTCTCCAAGAGGCTCAAGAGTTCTTTTCGAAAAAATAAATTAATTTAAGAGATCTTAGGATCTTAAATACCAACATAGAAAGGTGGTCTTCTGTGAAAGGACGTTATTTATTTACTTCAGAATCGGTCGGTGCGGGGCATCCGGATAAGGTTTGTGATAATATTTCTGACGGTGTTCTCGATGCGGTTCTTAAAGATGACCCTAAAGGCCGCGTGGCGTGTGAGACGTTCTGCTCCATGGGGTTGGTTATTGTCGGTGGGGAGATCACCACGACCACGTACGTTGATGTGCATAAAATAGTGCGTGAGGTATTGTTCGATATCGGTTACAACCATCCTAAATATGGGTTTGATGCGAATACCTGTTCTATTCTGAACGGGATCAATAAGCAGTCTCCGGATATTTCTCAGGGTGTTGATAAGGGTGGTGCCGGTGATCAGGGGATCATGTTCGGTTATGCCGTCGATGAAACACCGGAATTAATGCCGCTACCTATCATGCTGGCGCATCGTTTGGTCTCTCGTGTGACCGAAGTGCGTGAAAAAGGGATCCTGAAATATTTAGGGCCTGATTGCAAATCCCAGGTGACCATTGAATATGATGGTGATACACCGCTGCGTGTTGACGCTGTGGTTTTGGCGTGCCAGCATACGGAAGAGATCCTGGATAAAACGAGCAAGCAGATCACTGCAAAATCCCGTCAGGACATGATCAAACAGATCGCGCATCCGATCGTCGGGAAATTGATGGATAAGAATACTAAATTCTATGTTAATGAAACCGGCAAATTCGTTGTCGGCGGGCCTCAATCCGATACCGGGGTAACGGGACGCAAGATCATCGTTGATACATACGGCGGTTATGCTCCACATGGCGGCGGAGCTTTCTCGGGTAAAGATCCAACCAAGGTTGACCGCTCGGCTGCTTACATGGCTCGCTATATTGCGAAAAATGTCGTTGCGTCCGGTCTTGCTGATAAATGTACCGTTCAGTTGGCGTACGCGATCGGTGTTGCCGAACCAGTTTCGGTTCTCATCGACACGCATGGCACCGGAACGATCGACGACGATCGAATTTCAACCATCGTTAATGGGAATTTAACACTTATTCCAAAAGGGATCATCTAGATGCTTGACATTCGTCGCCCGATCTACAATGAAACGGCACGATTCGGTCACTTTGGCCGCAAGAACGATGAAT
>JANNCL010000273.1:0-24700 GCA_031386565.1 Candidatus Omnitrophota bacterium | reverse complement strand
TTGTTTTATCCGCTGTACCATGACCCCGGCGCGGCGTATCATCACTGTTTTTCTATTGTGTTCCACGCGGTCACCATGCTCATCCGAACCATCGGGGGGTATTTATTATTGCGTAAGTTGGGGCTGAACCGCTATGTGATCATCGTGGGCCTGGTGCTGTTAAATACCTTTCTTTCATCCACTATGTATTTTGGGCTATTGACGGATAATCTGTATTCTTATTTCCCGCTGTTGGCTTTCTTTATCCTGAATTATTTTGAACATTTTCGTGCCAGGGACCTGTGTGCGGGGTTTTTTGTATTTGTCATTTGCGTGGCGAATTCGCCGTTCTTTGCGCTGGGGTATTTTTATGAACCGGTGCATTTTCTGGTCGTTGGTGCCGCGATTGTTGCGTTGATATTCTACCGTTCACGCATGAAGTTCAAGGCATTTGGAACATCTGCATTATGGATCAAAACAGCGGGTGTATGCGCGCTGGTTGTGCTGATCCTGCTCCCGTGGGGAATGTTCGCCCGATCATTGTCCCAGGATTTTTATGTGGCTAACTCCGGGATCAACGGGACAGAAGGGCGCATTAAAAGCATCTTTAACCCCAAGAAATATTTTGCCTCGAAATCAGAAACGTTGATATCGCCCCGGGAAATGCCTTTTAAGGTCGTTGACACGACCAATGATTGGTGGGAGAAATCCTGGATATTCTGGGGTGCGGGCATTATCGGGTTTGCGGTATTCGGGTTGATCGCCAGCCGCAGGCGTGAGAAATATATCTTTGGTACGTCGCTTATCCTGATCGTATTGTCCAACACCGCACTTGATCCGGCCTCACCGTGGGCTTTGGCCCATTGGATCAATGCCTTGACTAATCCGTTTGCTTTTTTATTGCGCAGTTATCACATGCCGATCTTGTTGATGCCGTATGTGCTATTTGTTCCGGTTGCTTTAGGATTACAAGTGATCATTGAATGGGCAATCGACGGTAAAACAGCGGTGCATTGGTTCAAACGCATCCTTTTGGGGGGTGGTGTCCTGGCTTTGATCGTCACAGCATATTCATTTCCAATGCCGGTGAGAGGGTACGCTGTTAGTGTTTTTACGTTGTTCGCTCTGTTGGTTGTGATGATGTGGCTGCCATTACCCAAACGGCCGAGGCTTATTGTTGCCGGGTTTTTAATGCTGGCCATTATGAGTGTTGACAGTAATGCTTTATGGAAATATTACATTCAGAACCAGTACCATGGCCGCTATTTCTGCAAAGATGACGGTCGTCATATCAAGCCGCGTATCTTTGAGGACTTTAAGCAAGACCAGCCTCTGATCTTGGAGTATCAGGATCCCAGCATCATTCCCTGGCGGGAATTTGTGCGCGTGATGCCGACTCAGACGGCGCCGGCGATGCACAGCGAGCAGAATCACTATGGGATGTTCTATAAGTATGCTGCCTTGGAGCGTTTTTTAATGGAACCGAATATCTACGCGCCGCGGCCGATGGCGTTCAAGGATCTCTATAGCGACATGGGCACCACACGGCTTTTGGCGCAAAATTCACGCTTTGTGTTCTTATCTTCCGCCCAGGAAGGCGGAACGACGGTGGATCTGGGCCGGCATGTGGAACGATTTGATTTTAATCTTAATAATGTGATGTTCCATAAGCGGCCAAGGTTTCTAGTATGCCAATGGCCGTTACCGGATAATTTCGCGCGTTACACGGCCACGGGAGTCTTCACGCTGGATCAAGAACTTCTTAAGGTGATCTTTAATGGCGAAACATATGCTCCCGTTCAAGGCGCGTTAACAGCGGCCTATCAGTTCGATGTCAATAATGTCCGCCGCGGATATTTATCCGTTGCTTTGCCGCTCAAAGCGGAGGTCATGGGTAAACCGCTGCAATTATTCTATAGCCGCAGCAATGAGCTATTGCGTGTGGAAAAGAATACATTGGATGACATGCGATTTCAATACTTGGCGGCACAGCGGGGATATTTAAAAACCAGACTTGCCTTTGATGAAAAATGGCGCGTTACTGTTGATGGTAAAGCAGTTAAGTCCCTAAAGGTTGACGGATATTTCCTGGGGGTAGAAATTGCCCAGGGAAAACACACGATCGAATTAAAGTATTGGCCCGGTGGGAATTTGCGATTGCTGATCGGTCTCTCGGTGATATTGACCTTTGTGATCTTGGGGTGGGTGATGCGCCATGGTTTTAGATCGCTTGAGCGTATATAAATAAAAATTTTTAACGAAATCCAAAAGAATAGGTATAATGCGCGTATGCAAGAAGGACATTTTGATTATTGTGTGGTGGGAAGCGGTCCAAGCGGTCTGACGGCGGCCTACAAATTGCTCAAAGGCGGCAAAAGCGTTCTGCTCATTGAACGCGATGCTCGCATCGGCGGTCTGGCCAAGAGCTATGAATATGACGGGCATATCTTTGATACCGGCCCTAAACGTTTTCACACCGATGATAAGGTGGTGCTCGATTTTATTCAGGAGATCACAAAGGGGCACATTGCCACCATCGGACGTTCCACGAAAGTGTTCTTTCTAGGTAATTATTTCGAATGGCCCCTGCAGACCAAAGATTTAGTCAAGATGCCGCTCGGCGTTTCGGTTAAATGCGCGATGGACCTGCTGAAGAAGCGTCCGGTCACAGATAAGGCTTCTTTTCATCAATTTATCAATTCTAAATATGGCGAAACGCTGTACGGGGTGTTCTTTAAGCCTTACACGCAGAAATTTTTGCGTTGGGACACGGAAGATATCCATTCTGATTGGGCATCGACGGGGATCAATCGCACGGTCATCGATAAGCGCATCAATGCCAATTCATTAATGGACCTTTTTAGGTCGCTGCTATTGCCCGCAAAAGTGGAAACGGAATTCTTATATCCTTTGGAAGGCGGTTTCGGCGGATTTTATGAGCAAATGCTGGGATTGTGCCAGGGGATGAAGGGTTTTCATTTGGTATTATCCGATTCGATCGCGCAATTAAAAGATAACGGCAAGGGGTTTGAAGCCGTGACGCGAAACCAAAAGAATTTTACGTTCACGGACCTTATATGGACAGGTAACTTGAATTCCTTAAGTTCCATCATTGCGCCGCAGAACATGAATGTGCATTATCTGAACACGATCTTTTATAATGTGATCTGCAAAGATGAGGGTGTGGGCAAGCAAAAGGCTCAATGGATCTATGTCAGCAAGGGCGACAGTTTGATCAGCCGCATCACCTGCATGAAAGAATTTTTGCCGTACACCTGTCGTGACGGGTATTACAATATGATCTGTGAATTAACGGATTCTCAGAAGTCACCGGTTTATTTTAAGGACCCGCAAGGATTTAAAGATGGTATTTTGGATGAATTAGTCGGAATGCGGTTTATCAAAAATAAGAAATTCGTCGATGCGGTGCATGTGGAGCCGGTCCAAGACACGTATCCGATCTATCATCGCCGCTACTCCCATGATTTTGCCAAGGTGTCAGCGGGGATCAAACAATTTTCTAAGCGCATCCATCTGTTGGGGCGTTGCGGGGCATTCTGGTATAACAATTCCGATCATTCCATCCGTTTCGCGATCGAGATGGCGGATAAATTGCTGGGTTCTACAAAGAAAGAATTTGATTACCGGGACTATTTCGGAGGCCTTTACGGCGGGACGGGGCACGCCCAGGAAGAAAGCGTTAAAAGTTAAGAGCACATTTCCCCTCCCCTTGCGGGAGGGGTAGGGGAGGGGAACGATCCGACAAGCCCCCCACCCTAGCCCTCCCCACGAGGGGGAGGGAATCAGGAGAGAAAATGAAAAATATTTTAGTCGTCGGCGGTGCGAGCGGTATCGGAGCACAAACGGTGAAATTATTACAGGAAAAGAAATATCATGTCCAGGTCGGGGATATTCATAAGCCGGACGGGGATGTGGATCATATCATTTTAGATATCAGCGGCCCCTCTGGGTATGCCAATGCTTTAACACAGTTTAGATCGGCGAAGAAACGATATGACGCGCTGGTCATTACCGCAGCGATGCATAGTGCTTATCCGTCGGAATATGCGGGGAATGATCTGATCGACAAGATCATGGCGGTTAATCTCACGGGACACATCAAGTTTGTCCGGGATATGATCCCGCTGCTTAACAGCGATGCCCGCATCATTGCGGTGTCGTCCATTGCCGCCGGGGTGGGGATACCCATGGAGTCTTTATACAGCGCATCGAAGGCCGGTTTAGAAATGTTTTATGAGTCATTATCCGTTGAGATCGCCTATCGCGGCATTCATTGTTCCATCATTCAGCCGGGCAATGTTAATACCGGTTTTAACGAAAAGAACAATGATTTTAAAGAACGCGGGCAAAGTGCTGTTGATGAGCCGTATCATAAGATCTTAAAACGCATTGATAGCCGTTTGGGCATGCCGCCGCTGGATGTGGCCAAAGTCATTGCCGCTGCGGTTGATGCGCCGCGTCCCAAATTTTCCTATGTGGTGGGTGCCAACGCGTTCAAAGCGCATTGGGCCAAAAGGATTTTGGGCCGCGATCTGGCGCTTGCTGTTATGAAAAAATTTTTCGGATTATAATCCACTCCTATGTGCGGGATCATTACCCACTTAAGTTTAAATGTTAACAGCCGTATCACCCCTCAAGTTTGCCAAGATCTAAATGACCTCTTGACCCATCGCGGGCCCGATGATGCGGGTGTCTTTTTAAGCGATGATGTGGCACTTGCCATGCGCCGTTTATCGATCGTCGATCTATGCGGCGGGCATCAGCCACTTTCATCTGCCGACGGGCGATATACCATTGTCTTTAACGGGGAGATCTATAATCATCATGCGTTGCGAGGGGACTTAGAAGCCAAGAAGTTTGTTTTTCGCACCAAGAGCGATACGGAAGCGATCCTCAATGCGTATATTGCCTGGGGCAAAGATTGCCTGAAATATTTGAACGGGATGTTTGCTTTCAGCATTTGGGATGCGAAGGCCAAGACATTGTTCGTGGCCCGCGACCGCTTGGGCATGAAGCCGCTGTATTATGCGCAGGATCCCAACCGCATTTTTTTCGCGTCTGAATTAACGCCGATAGTAAAGAGTAAGTTCTTCGACCTGCGTTTAAATCTAAAAGCCATCAGTGATTATCTAAGTTATTGGTATATTTGCGAGCCTGACACTATTTTTGAGAATGTGCATCAGCTGCCCCCGGGGCATTTTGCTTTTATTGAGAACGGGACCATGCGCATTGAACGTTTTTGGTCTATCCCCTCGGGAAAAGAAGAAGTGATGAGTTTTGAACAGGCTAGGGATAGTGTGCATGCTCTGCTTAAAGATGCCGTCGGCAGTCATTTAGGCGCGGACGTGCCGCTGGGGACATTTTTAAGCGGCGGTATCGATTCGGGTCTGGTGACAGCGATCGCGTCGCAACAAGCTAAAGGCCGTATACAATCTTTTGGCATTGGTTTTAAGGATAAGAGTTATGATGAAACAGTTCTGGCGCAGATGACCGCCGATCGGCACGGGATCGATCTCAATGTTCATATCATGGAAGATATTTCACCGGCGCTGATCGAAGAGATCATCGGTGCTTTCGATGAGCCCCTGGGCAATGCCAGTTATGTGCCGGCCTATTTATTGGCGCGCGCGGCCCGCAGTAAATTAAAAGTGGTGCTAACCGGCGACGGAGGTGACGAACTTTTTGGCGGTTATCCGACGTATCAGGCGCCGTATTATCAGGCCATGTGGCACAAGACGCCGCATTTCTTGCAAAATATCATCCGCCGACGTGTCGCGGCTATGCCGGTATCGCACCAGCGCATTTCATTGGATTTTCGTCTGAAGCAATTGATGCAGGGCATTGATGCCGATTATAAGCGTGCTCATTGCACCTGGCGGCAGGTGGCATCGCTTTCCGCGCAAGAGCGATTATGGTACGGAGACATTTATCAAAAGCTTGGAGGCTATGATCCTTTCACTGTGGCCGCCCGTTATTTTGAAGAAGCAAAAAATCTATCCACGATCAATCAACTGATGTATGTGGATCTAAACACTTATTTATTGAACGATCATTTAAGAAAAGTCGACCGCATGACCATGGCGCACGGGTTAGAGGCCAGATTGCCGTTTATGGACTATCGCATGGTGGAACTGGCCATGCGCATGCCGGCGCAGCATAAGGTCGATCTTTTCAAGACCAAAAAAGTGCTGAAAGCCGTGGCCAAAGATTATTTATCTGATCAAGTCATCAACGGCAAGAAAAAAGGCCTGACCTCCCCGATCGCCGGTTGGATCGACGGCCCATTAAAAGAATATTTCAGCGACGTCCTAAAAGGCGGCATTGCTGCCCAGCTTTTTGAGCCCAATGAGATCAACCGATTACTTTCCGAACACGCCGCCAAACAAAAAGACCACAGCCGTATCCTATGGGCACTATTGACCTTACAAGTCTGGCATCGTAAGCACATAGGATAAACCATGTATTTCATAACACATTCCTAGGGGCCGACCTTTTGTCGGCCCGAATACGCCCGAATACGTCCGAATACGTCATCGCCTTGAATTTGGCTTTATTTATAGTATATACTTTAGATTATGCGTAAAAGCATTGCCTATTTACTCATTGTTGTATTTGCTTGGGGCAGCGTGTGTCCAAATGTTCTCAGAGCAGGAGAGATCTCCTTACCTGTTCCCGGCACCATGGTTCATTTAAGTCCATCGTATAATCCGCCAGTGCTTAAAGGCATTAAAGTAAACACCGATAATCCGTTTCGTTTCGAATTTGTTTTGTCACCTGGTGACAAAACATCCTCCGTAGCCGAACGCGAAAGCCTTTCGGCGAAGGAGGACTACCTTAAAGAAGAATCCGCCAAATTGATCAAATATTTCCTGGCCGCCTTAACCACCCCCGAAAAAGACCTCTGGGTTAATTTAAGCCCCTATGAAAAAGACCGCATCGTACCGGATAGTTTTGGCCAGACCGAGATGGGCCGCGACCTTTTAGCACAGGATTATCTATTAAAGCAGATCACTGCCAGTCTGGTCTATCCGGAAGGTGATATCGGTAAGCAATTCTGGAAAAGAATTTACGAACTGGCGGGGAACAAAAATGTTCCGGTCAATACTTTCAATAAAGTTTGGATAGTCCCCAACAAAGCCGTGGTCTATGAAAATGCAAAAGCAGGAACAGCCTATGTCGTAGAATCCAGTTTAAAAGTAATGACAGAGCAAGATTATTTAGCCGTTTCCAAGAACGTATTTTCCCCTCCCCTTGCGGGAGGGGCCAGGGGAGGGGAACGATCCCAACAAATGGATGTTTCCCCCCTCCCTAACCCTCCCCACAAAGGGGGAGGGAATCAAGAGATGGCGTCCCAAATCATCCGGGACATCATCCTCCCCCAATTAACCAAAGAAGTAAATGAAGGCAAAAACTTCGCCCAATTGCGCCAAGTCTATAACAGCTTGATCTTAGCCGCCTGGTATAAAAAGAAGATCAAAGAGAGTATTTTATCCCAAGTTTATGCTGATAAAAACAAGATCAGAGGAACCGAATACCAAGACACAACTAACGCCAAAGCCATTTATGAGCGGTATTTGCAAGCTTTTAAGAAGGGTACATATAACTACATCAAAGAAGAGCAGGATCCTGTCACACAACAGATGATTCCAAGAAAGTATTTCTCTGGCGGGGTTACGTTGATGGATGTTTCGAACGCAATGACAGCTGCTGAAGGGACGGATGTATTAAAGAATTCTGAACAAGTAGGCGCCTTACAAAGGATTATCATGGAATTGTCAATGCCTGATCCTTCGCAAAGCATGGATATGTCTTCAGTTTCATCATTTAAACGTTTGCGAATGTTAGGTCACAAGACCGGAAGGAATGAACGGATCTTTGGTATCTCTAATGAAGATTTTTATGAGGACGTGGTGGAAGGTATTCGATCAAAAGACCCTAAAAGAAATGGTGCGCATATCGGTGTCTCAGGAATACAGAATTTAGATATTATGGCTGCGCGTGGATCACAGTTTGGGATATTGATCGATATTAATGAACGTACTAATGAGTTCTTTCAATTTCTAGAGGAGTTGTTCAAGGTAAATCCCAATTTCTCAAGAGCTGATTTCCTAAAATTTTTACAAGATGACAGGCGCATGATGTATTTTTTAGGAACAATTGCGGCTAAATTTGATTTCGATCTTTTTATTAAGGGAAGTGCGTCATGGCTTTTTACGGAGGAACGTTTTGAACATATTAAACGAATGTTCTTAGAAGGAAGGATAATTACTATCAATGGCAATGTCTCCGATGCGGAGATGTTACAAAAGATCGCAGTATGGATGAAAAATGAGAGCGTTTTACTGGATACGTTTTATATAAGCAACACGATCGATTGGGTCACAGAAACACCCGAAGTAAGTTTACATCGAATAATCCATGACATCACCGTAGAGGATACGATCATTTTAGATTCGCATAACAAGAATGGTTTGCGTTTAAACGTTCGGAATAAAAAGGATTATCCTTCTGATCTTGCCCAAGCTGCTAAGTATGGTTCAATGAAGGTTTTGCCTGATGGGCGTGAGGCAAAAGTAGCCTATCAACTTACAGCTGTTTATAATTTGGGATCAAGGCAAGAAAGTGAAGTGCGCCAAAGGGTCATTGCAGTCATTGATGCGATATTATCCAGGATAAGAACAGAAGGTTGGAAAATTAATGTTGGCACGGATGTTCCGGCGGATAAATGGGACGATTTCAGTGCAACGATGAGAAGTAATGGATGGGGCAGACGCATTAGCACTCAAACAGTGCTGCTTAATGCTGAACTGAACTTTGATGAACAAGTTAAAACTCGAATGTTGCGCGCATTTAATGATTTCCCTATTCAGATTGTTGACAAGATAGCTAGAAGTTATTATTTAATGACGCATCGCAATCGGGAAGTTTTAAGGTCTCCCGATATAAAAACAGATCTAATCATGTCTTTAGCACCGGATGATTTTCAAGTTACATCCCAAATTCCTCAAGATAAGAAATTCGAAACAGACAGAAGTTATAATTACAAATGGCAGAATGGGCGAGGAGAAACCTTTGAAGCATGGTTAATGCAAATGCGTGATTATGTAGGAAACAAAAAAGGAGTGACGCGTCCTAATGTGAGAAGTGGTACGGATTTAACACTTAAGAGGCAAAGAAGATTTTTGATTGATGACAATAGTCTGGATATTAAAGCCGCAAAAGAAGCGATCGGTATTGTAAGAAAAGCATTACAGAGTCTGGAGAGCGCAGAGCAGACAATAGTTGTTTTATCGTCTGGTCTTGAAGATGTTTTACCACAAAATATAACAAAAGCGGTGATCTCAGCTGGGGGGGAAACGCGAATTAGAGTTTACAAAGATGATGCTTTGAGAATTAGTGAATATTTGGATGCGGTGGAAAGTTTGTTGGATGAAGCTGGGGATCGGGCGATGAGTTCCGAGAATAAAGCAGATACAGTTGGTTTTAGAATAAAAATTATTGGAAAATCTTTACAATCTAGTGAAGAATTTCAAGCTGATTTAGCCTTGAGAAAAGTTGCTGAAGTTAAGAATGGTACTAGATGGATTCGTGTATCAGCTACGCCACAAGAAGCAAAAACTTTTTATGAGGAATGGAAGAATACAGATTTTGCAGATAGTTTTAATGCAAAGATAGGAAAGAATTTATTAAAAATGCCTCGTACGATTTGGTCTAAAATGGTGGCCTGGGTTAATAAAGATTTAGAGTTTGAACGCCAAGGGTATTTTGTTGCCAGGAACATCGGAGATGCTCTAGAGATCATAGATTTTGTTCCTCTTGGTTCGATTGCGCGAGATCCTGTCGCTGCAGGTGTTTTAGATCCACACGCGACACAAGCATTCTTAACGTTGTCAGCTTTTGATAATAGGAAAGCAGAGCTGATGGATGAGTTAGGTTTTTCTTTGGATGTTCAAGATAGTTTAGCTATACAAAGAATGTTTCCATTAGAGGAATTAGTAATTATACCAATTCATTCACATCATCGTTCATCCTACTATTCCAATGGTCCATCAGACCAGGATATGCAGTTAGCTTCAAAAGGTTCGTTCGAAATTGTATTTTCATTGCAAAATCAAATAGGATATTTATATAGCAATGATCAAGTTGTGGCAGTTGATAATGCTCAAACAAACGCTTTAGATAAAGCCCAAGCCCCTGGTGGTATTGACTTAAATGCGGATAAATTGGATCTTCAGCTTCAGAATGGCGGAGAGGCTATTAAGTTTAAAACGGATCCGGCCATGCTCAAACGCCTGCAGGACGCTCCGGGATTTATGCCGGTGATCATCGATATCCAGCCGGTATCTGATCTACGCGTATTCTTAGGCATCATTTCTTAACCCATCCAAAAAACAATACCTAAACGTAACGCCTGCCTTTAGTTAAGGGCCTCTTTAAAATAAAAATCAATAGAGCCGTCATGGTCGATATGTTAATATGACGGCCATGGATAAGATCATTCTAGGCATTGTTCAAGCATTGTTGTGCCAGCAATACGCTCAAGATGAACAGTTTTATGGGGTGACGCATACGGCGGAGGTTTTGTACCGTAAGATCATGGCGATGCCGCTCTTGCTGCGCACGCTCATGACGGCTTTTATCTATGTTTTTAATGTGTTCGGTGTCTTTGTTGGCGGCGGACTTTTTGAGAACCTGAATTTACAGCAGCGCCAGGCGCAATTGCGCCAGTGGCAGCATAGTCCGATCGGGCCTTGCCGTGAGGGCATGGCTTTCTTTAATAAAATGACATTCTTTTTGTATTTTTCCTTATGCCCAAAGAACGATTAAAATGTGATGTTCTGGTGATCGGCTCGGGTCCGGGCGGTGCAATGACAGCCATGTTATTGGCCCAAAGCGGACGGGATGTGATCCTGTTAGAAGAAGGGCAAAATATCCCGCTAGCGCAGGTTCCGCCGTATGGCCTGGAAGAAATGGATTTAAAGTACCGTCATGGCGGCCTGACCTTAAGTGTCGGGGAACCGAAAGTTTCCTATATTGAAGGCTGTTGTGTCGGCGGTGCTAGTGAGGTCAATGCGGGGCTATACCATCGGCCTTTGCCAAAAACACTTGATGATTGGGCTAAGGATCATGGGTTAAAAGAATTTTCTGCTCAATTGATGAACCCCTTCTTTGAGGCCAATGAGAAGCTGGTCAAGGTTGCGAGCTTAACCGGGAAATTACCCGTTGCTTCGGCGTTGATCCGTGACGGGGCGGATAAGCTGGGCTGGCAATCGGGCGAGGTTCCGCGTTTATGGGATCATACGACCGATATGAAACGTTCCATGAGCCAAAGCGTGATCCCGGAATTCATCAAGGCGGGCGGCCGGTTGATCCCGCAGTCGCGCGCCGGACGTTTATACATTTCTAATAAAAAAGCAACGGAAGCAACAAGCCGTTTATTGAATATCCGCTTTAATCATGTGTTTGTCTGCGCCGGGGCGATACAAACGCCGTTATTGCTACGCCGCAGTGGGATCAAGAAGAATATCGGGAATAATCTGCGCATGCATCCGGCAGTGCGGGTGATCGCTGAGTTCGATCACGACATCAATGATCCTAAGGAAGGCATTCCCGTGTATCAGGTCAGCGAGTTCAAGCCGGAAATATCATTAGGCGGTTCCTTCAGCGGTTTGCCGCATCAGGCATTGTGGCTGGCCGGTCGAAAAGATCTTAAGGAGCAGCTAACGCACTGGAAGCGGAGGGCGATCTTTTATGCGCTGATCATGGCTTCCTCCCCGGGCAAGGTCAGGGCGCTGCCGTTCGTGGATCAGCCGCTGGTCACATTGCCGATGGTCAAGGCGGATTGGGAGCTGTTGAATTTAGGGTTAAAGCGGTTGGAACAATTGTTAAAAGCGGCCGGAGCGGTTAATATTTTTCGATCAGAAAAGGTCGATCTGTCCACGATCCATTTATTTTGTTCATGTCCCATGGGTGAAACGACCCAGGGTGCGGCCGTCGATTCTTTCGGTAAACTGCACGGGTTCGATAATATTTATTTAAACGATGCCAGTATTTTGCCATCGACCCCGGGGGTCAATCCACAGGCGGTCATCATGGCACTGGCCCGTCGGAATGCGGAGCATTTCTTAAAATATTCATGAAAAATCCTTTCAAGGAACCCGCCTATCAGAATGTCGGTATTTTGGCCCTGCTAAGCGTTTTACAGGGCATGCAGCTGCTCATCGTTGCTGCGGTCGCGTCATCATTGATCCCTTTCCAGAAAACAGATTTTGTTACAAAGATATTTCCCGTGTATTTACCGGAAGTGCGTCCTGAGCGGGAGATGTTATTGTTCCGGTTCTTTGTGATCTTAAGCATCGCCATCATGGCGGTATGGACGCTGCGTCATAAGAAGAGGCTTGATGATGCGGGGCTAGTCAAAGCAATCACGGGGTATGTGCTTTTTACCGGAGCGTGCGTTTTCATCCAGGTTTTCTTCGCCTTTAAGCTTTTTGTCTGGGGCGCGCCGCAGTGGGCCAAGGTCATGCTGTATGTGACTCTCATCGCGTCGGTATTCGCGCATATTTTCTGGCCGGAATTAGAGAAGATATTGAAGTCTTTTTTTAACCATATCGTTGCGGCGAAGCCTCACAAGGCGTTGTACCTATTCGATGGCGCTTTCATGGTGTTGTTGGTCGTTTTGCTATATCCATATAATCTAGATAATGTCCTCGGCCGTATGTTCGTGCAGGACCAGTTCTATCATTTAGACAGCCTGATCATGGCCCCGGGCTTTGCCCATTTAAATGGATTGGTCCTAAACCAGGACATTATCAGCGAATACAGCGTCGGATTGCCTATCATCTTGTCCGATCTTTTGAACATTTTTCATCGTTTTGATTATGCCGGGGCTGTGGCGCTGATCATCGGGTTGTCGATCGCTTATTACACAGGATTATATTTCTTGATTGTTCTTTGGCTGCGTTCGAGGGCCCTTGGAATAATAGGCGTATTGTTGGCCGTAAAATTGCAAATGTTCCATTGGGGGGTAGCTCCCCTGGCGTGGCAGTTCCCCAGTGCAAGTGCATTGCGCCATTTGCCGGATATATTCTTTTTCGCTGCGCTGTGGTGTTATTTACAGAAGAAAGACATGCGCTGGATGATCGCCGCTGTCGTTGCTGCCGGGTTTTCATTATTCTGGATGATGGATGTCGGTGTGTATTTATTAGCGGCATTATGCGCCGGGGTGTTGTTGATCAACTGGCGGTTGATGGTGGTGATCATACCGCTGACGTTATTGACGGCATTGACATTTTTAACCGTAGCGCAGCCACAGGCGGTGTGGCAGGCGAGTTTTTGGCAGCATCAAGTCGAGTTCGCCGCTCTTTTTTTACAAGGCTGGGGTGCATTGCCGATGACGGAGGGATTGAAAGACAAACAATTCTTCGCGTTCATCGTCGGCTTTATTATTCCGATCGTCTATGCCGGCAGCCTGCTTTTTAGCGCGGCGCGCTATTGGCAGGATAAGAACAGAACAGAATATTTATTCTTAGTTGTTGTCAGTGTGTACGGCCTCGGACTCTATCATTATTTCATTCATCGCTCCGGCGTCACCAGTTATTACGCGGTGTGTATTCCTCTTATCTTGATCCTGTGTTTCTGGTTTAGCCGACTGTTGGAGCGTCTGCCGCAGGCGGGCAAACGGATCGTATCGGTTTTAGCCGCGGGCTTGATGCTGCCCATTTTATTGACGAGCTATCTTTTTACGTTCTATCCTAACATACTGAATATCGGGAGCATTGACTGGAGCATTGAGCGTGCTTACTATCAACAGCATTTCGATCTTGCGGCGGATGCCGGGATGATCAGGGCATTGACAAAGTCCGGGGAACGCGTTGCCATCGTTAGCAGTTTTGAAACGAAGATCCTGATGCAGGCCAAACGCCTGCCGTTTTTTTATTATTCGCCGCTGGTCGAGTCATCGCTCATGGATGATCCCAAAGCACGGTTAACTTACTTACACACCTATGACCGTTTAACAAGGACATTGGAGCAAATTGCAACACAGAAGCCGGCGTTTATCTTTATTGAGAATAAAATGTTGGCGCAGCAGGACCAAACCGCGTTGACGCGTTTGCTGAAGGACATCGGCCGGCACTATACACCGTTTAAGACCGGAGCTTATTTGACCGCGTATCAAAGGACGGGTTCATGAAAGCACAGGTCTGGCGGGATATAGGATGGACATTTTTGATCACGATGGGGATATTGGTTATCCTTTATCCGGATCAATTCATCCATTGTTCCAGGCGTTTTATGATGTCCCATGACACGGAATTGCACGAAGAGAATTTATTCACGCTGGTGTCATATTTCTTCCAGGGCGGGGTGCAGCTTTATGACCGCTTTGACGGGATTAGCAATATTTACAATATGATGACGGCGGGATTATATTCGGTCTTGGATATGTTGTTGGCCGGCATTTATCTGGTCATCAGCCCATTTTGCGATCATTCCGGCCAGCTTTTGCACAATGTTTATTCGATCGGATTCTATACAGGGGGGGCGATCCTGCGGCTCCTGGGCGGTTATTTGCTTCTGGGGAAATTCACCAGAAATCGCGCGGCGATCATGATCGCTTTGGTTTATTTTAATGTTTTCCTTGTCTCGCAAGTCATGAACAGGGGCATGCACACGAATAATCTTTACAGCTATTTGCCGTTATTGTTCTACTTTATTCTAAATTTCTTTGAGTCTTTTAAATTAAAAGAGCTGTGCCTGGCGGCCTTAGTGTTAGTCATTGCGATCGCGAACGCGCCATTCTTTGCTTTAAGTTATTTTTATATTTTGGTACATTTCTTTGTGATCAGCTGCCTGATCGTTTGTTGCGTGTATTCGCTGCGTCCGGTAAAAGGATGCGTTACCGCGGCCATCAAAGGATGGAGGCAGCCCAGGGAATGGAAGTATGCCATGGGCATTGTCGCGGCGATCGTGCTGCTGCTCTTGCCCTATGCCTTGATGAACCATTCTTTCAAGACAGATTTTTTTATCGCCAATTCCGGGCTTAACGGTACGCAGGGACGATTGCAGGGGATGGGGATCAGTGATTATTTTGCTTTTCCCGGCAGGTCCTACGCACATCCGTTGGAATTTCTGATCAAGGCGTTTGATTTTAGCGAAACACGCTGGGGATCGACGTGGATGTTCTTAGGCTTTAGCACGTTCTTTTTGATCGTCTGTGGGCTGATCCTTTCGCGTCAAAGGCTTAAATGGACCATCGTTTTGCTGGCGATCTTTTTATTTAGTCTTAATATTCCCGCGAATCCTAAAGATCCTTTTGCTTTTGCCCATTGGCTTAATGTGCTGACCAATCCGTTTCATTTTTTGGACCGCAGTTTTCATATGTCGGCATTGTTATGGTATTTTTCCCTGCCACCCCTGATCGCTTTGGGGGTGGAATCGCTGCTGGCGCTCGTTCAAAAACGGGATGAAGTGATCCATGCTAACCGCGTGTCGATCGTGCTGGGATTCTTCTTAGGATTAACCGGACTTTTTCTTTATATGGGACCGCCGCTCGTGCATGCGTATGTTCTTACACAATCCCTGATCGTCATTATATTCATCACGATATTTCGCAGCCGTCATGTTTTAAGGACACCATGGCTGGCGATCTTTTTAGCGGTCTTTTGCATCGGCATCGACCTGTGTGCTTTGAAACATTATGTCGACTGGGACCTCGATAGTCAGGTCCATTTAAAGGCGCAGTCCTATAGAGCCTTGATGACACAGACCCCGCAGGTCGTTGATTATCAAAACCCGAAGATATTCCCGCAGCGGATGTTTTATAAAGTCGATCCCGACCAAGTCGAGCCGCCGATACAAACGTATCAAAATGCTTTTGGCGCGTTCTACAGCCACATGCCGCTGCCCCAACGTTTTGTCCGTCCGGCTTATCTGTATGAACCTCGACCGATGATATTCAAGGACCTTTACAATGACCGCGCGAATGCAGCGTATCTGCAAAAGGATGGCCGTGTTATCTTTTTTGCGCCTTACGCGATGGATGAAGTCAAGGTTTTTATGGGAACATTGCTTGCCAATAATATGGACAGGCAGGTGGTCTTGCTGGATGGGAGAACGCCTAATTTAACCGCTCCGTCCGCGATCATCACGCCATTGCCGCTGCCCGAGGCTGTAACAAAGAATTTTGTATTGGATCTAAACAAAGCCAGGAGTTTTAAGCGGGGGGCACTTGTTGAGCTTATGATCGATCTGCCGCGTGATTTTCCGGCCTATGTGTCCACGTCTATCTTTACCCAGGATTATTTTGCGTTGGAATTATCCGTCGACAATATCAAATGCGCGCCGGTGCAGGGCTATTTGTCGCAAGCTTTTTCATTTGATGTGCAGAACGTGAAAGAAGGGAAAGCGGCGGTTCTTTTACCGGCTTCTTTTGATCCCAAGTCAAAACAAGTGCAACTGACATTGCGACAGTTCAATGATATTACCGGTGTGTGGCGTAATACCCATGACAGCTGGGGATTTAACTACAAGGCCCCGGTTAATGGCTGGCTGGTATTTCATTATCCGTATGACCCTAAATGGTCGATCATGGTCGACGGCAAGAAAGAAATATTGCATAAGGCCAATGGGTATTACCTGGCGGTGCACTTAAACGCGGGGGAACATCGCATCCTTTTAGAGTTTTGGCCGGGAAGCATCCTGCGGCCATTACTGTTGATATCCGCGCTGTTGTCGATCGCGGTCGTGTTCTTTGTTTTTTGGGAAGGATATCGGCGTGAAGCATAACAAACACATCATTTTAAGCGTTTTCTTAAGTCTTGTGACCGCGATACAAGGCACGGTCATTGTGGCAGGCTCTTTGTCTTTTAAAAAGGCGGTATCACCGTTGTCTGCGCTCGTTGTGCCGGAATGGCAATCACTCCTGCGTCCGGAATGGGAAACGCTTATCTATCGCTTTTTTGTCGTGTTTGTGATCATGTCCATGGTCTTTTGGTTGAATTGGATCAATAAAGTGCCGAATGTCCGGCGCTATGTGATCGCGGAAGGTTTGTTGACGGCCGGGATGCTGGGCGCTTGTTTTAAGATGACCGTGTATGCGTCGCATCCGCAATTAGCGGGCAAGGCCCTGATCGCTTTAGGCATTCTTGCATTGTTAATTAAAATATGCTGGCCTTGGATCAATGGGCAGATCGAGGCGTTGAAAGAATTCTTTTTCGCGCCGCAGAACAATGTTTTTTTAGATCGCCTGCTGGCCCTCGCCATGCCGGTTATGATCTTTCTGACTATCGATGTTCCCAATATCCCGGGGGCGGTGGCGCGTTTTTTTGTCGGCGAGCAATTCCATCACAATGACAGCTTTATTTACGGTCCCGCCTGGGCCTATGTGAGCGGCACCCGTCTGGATTGGGATATCATCAGCCAGTACGGTGTGGGTGTCGGCGCTATCTGGGGTTCTTTAAGCCGGTTTTGGGGCGGCTTTAATTATGAAAGCGGCTTGCAAATGATGGTGGCCGCCGCGATCGTGTATTATATCTTGTTGTTCTTCGTGATGCGCGCTTGGCTTAAAAGCACGCTGTTAGCCGCGGCAGGCATTTTGCTTGTTATCAAATTCCAAATGTTCAATGCCGGTGTTTATCCTTTTGCGTTTACCTATGGCAGCGCCACGGTGCTGCGTAATTGGTTCGATATCATTGTTATCGCTGCTGTGTTGGCGCACATAGAACGCCCTCAGCTGCTCTGGCTGATCGCCGCCGCATGTGCTTGCGGACTGCAATTGTTCTATATACCCTCTGATGGTGTTTACTTGTTGGCGATGTTTGTCTTTTATTTATTTTGCTGGATCACTTTACAAGGTGGTTGGAAACGAGGGGGGCATTTAGCCGTGTTGGTCCTGCCGCCGGTGGTGATGTTTCTTTTGATGTGGCTTTTCATCGGGCCGGTGGTCTGGCAAAATACTTTCTGGAATAATACACGGGAGTTTGTGGCTTATTTCCTTAATGGTTTTGGATTGACCCCTATTTATAGCGGTTTGCAGGACCGTCAATTCTTAGCCAGCCTCATGGGCTTTGTTCTGCCTTTTGTTTATGTGCTGACTCTATTAAGCGTAGGAACATTGATCATTTTAAAGAGGATCGCTTGGCGGAATATTTTTGCCTGTGTGATCGCTGTCTATGGGTTGTGTTTATATCACTATTATGTCGCTCGTTCCGGCTCGTCGAGCTATTACGTGGTGTCCATACCGTTCGTGATGCTCATGGTATTTTGGGTCAGCAAACTACGCGCATTCTTTGATATTCATATTCAAAAACAAATGGGTCTAAGTATTTTTGTTCTAAGCGTGTTAGCACTGGCCTTGAATCAGAATTTTATCAGCTATCCCAATCGCCTGAATTTTTCGCCAAATCCTTTAACCGATACTGCCGTGGCCCAGCCGCTGGATAAAGGGGGCCCCTATTTCCATCATTTGTACCGGGATTACAATGAGGCATTAAAGGTGCCGCTCAATACGTTGGGCGAAAAGAACGAGGGATTGGTTGCTGAGTCTGATTTTACTTCCGATGACCAGTTATTATTGTTCTACCGTTCCGAGGCGGATTTTACAGCCGATGCCGCGTTGATCGACAAACTGACCAAGCCGGAAGAGCCGGTGGCGCTGATCAGCAGCTTTGAGATCAAAATGTTAATGGATGCCAAACGCCGGCCATTCTTCTATTATTTCCCATTAGCCATCTCGCACCCCCTGCGTTCTAGAACACTCGTGCGCAGCAGCGTGTACACGATCGATCAATTAAACAATGTCTTAAATAAAATAGCTAAAGATAAGCCGCCACACATTTTTGTTGAACGTATTTTATTGACCAGGCCGCTATCACAAGATTTTTTTTATTATTACTCCAGCATGCTCTATTTGGTCGATTATGTGTTACAACATTATGAACCTATAGAACAGGGGAAATATTTAGTGGCTTTAAGATTAAAATTTTAAAGAGGGATTATTGTGCTAATAGTTGCGATTTTTATTAATTTTATAGTTGCGGCGTGGCTGTATCCGGAGCTTTATGTCAATGTGGACTTGCGCATGGTGCAGGGGCATGAGACCGGGGGGCAGATGCAGTATGTGTTTTATTTGATCGGGCAATTTTATCAGGGTGGCATACAGCTGTTTAACCGCTATGACCTTTTAAGCACTGACTACGCCCAGTTATCCGTTGGTTTTTATACACCGCTAAACTTCCTTATTGCGGCTGGTTATGTGTTATTGTCTCCATTGAGCCAAGACCCTGCTCAATTTTTTCATCATTGGTATATATTAGCCTATTACGGGATGGGGCTGATGCTGCGAACCTTTGGGACTTATATCCTGGTGCGTTACATGACCAAGTCCCGGTCAACGGCGGTTATATCGACGGTGCTAGTAAATGCATTCTGCGCGATTACCTTACAGCACCT
Organism: Candidatus Omnitrophota bacterium; assembly: GCA_031386565.1. Lineage (GTDB taxonomy): Bacteria > Omnitrophota > Gorgyraeia > Zapsychrales > Fredricksoniimonadaceae > JACQQW01. Next base: position 5,248 of record JANNCL010000273.1, on the reverse strand, counting down.
AGGGGGCTTGTGCATATCTTCCGTCTATAATTACCTGCCGATGCTGCTTTTTTGTCTGGTTTATTATTGGCAGACCCGGTCATTTAAAGCGATACTCGCGTCTATTGCGGTGTTTATGCTGGCAGCGAATAATTCATTGTATGTTGGGTTTGGTTTTTTTTACCAGACGGTGCATTTATTCTTGTTTGATATGTTGATGATCTGGTTATTATTCCAGCGAGGCCGGAAACCATTTTTAGCGGATAAGATCGATTGGCATAAAGCGGGGGCTCTGTTCGTGCTGGTTGCATTGATCTTATTGCCGGTGTTCTGGTGGGGGCATAATGTGTTGGGTGATTTTGAAATGGTCAGTTCTGGCTTGGGCGGCAGTGAAGGGCGTTTTAACCGCATTTATAATCCACACGCCATGATGAATGATCCTTTGCGTTATTTTGTTTCGACCCAGGATGTGTTTAAACATGCGTATGATTTTACCGTTAGCGGCTGGTACTTGAACGGAGTGTTCTTGGGGATCACCACCATGGTCTTAGTGGTATTAGGGATGGTCTTAGGGAAGCATCCGTATAAGGTGGTGTTTGCCACGGCCGCGGTGATGATGGCTTTCTTGAATGTCCCATCGACAAAAGGCGGGTGGATGATGTGGGCGCATTGGATCGATGCGTTGACAAACCCTTTTTGTTTTTTAGTGCGCAGCTTCCATTACGCGGTATTGTTGTGGTATTTATCAATGACAGTGCCGTTGTGTTTAGGGGTGCAGGCGTGTATCGCGATCGCCACGAAGAATTACCGGACGATCTATGCGGGGCGTATTAATTTTCTTAAAGGGGCGTTGGCGGGAATTGTGGGAGCATGTATATTTATCCCGGACCTTAACATTAAAGCCTATGCGTTTAAGATACTTGGATTATTTCTGGTGTTCTTAGTGGTCTTTTATCAGGAACGTTTTAAATTACCGATGCGCATTGGGCTGGCTATCGCGTTATTTGCATTGATCGCGGTAACGGAGTTCTCCGTTTTGAAATCCTACATCAATACGCCCAGCGTCGATATGAATGGGGCATATTGGGATGGGTTGCGGGTAAAGCCGCGGATATTTAACCCCATGTATACCCCCCCGGTTCCGATGGTTTTGGATTACCAGAACCCGAAGATCTTGCCGGTGCGTTTCTTTTACCGGACCGATGCCCATGTCGTTTTCCCGTTGTTGGTTGAATTTCAAGGAATGTTCGGGCAATTTTATCAATATATGCCTCTAGCGTTGCGTTTAGAGCGCGAGGCCTGTATCTATGTGCCGCGCTTAAAGATCTTTAAAGATATCCATTTGAATAAGGAGATCCAAGAATATATTAAACGTGATGGCCGGGTGATGTATATGGCTGACGCGGCCATTGCGCCGAACACACAACACTTTGCGTCTATCCTTGAGCAAGGGCTAGACCGCCGGGTTATTCAGATCGAGGATGCTTATCCGGATAAGGTGAAAAGTTTCCAAGGATTAGAATTGTCCCCCGCCTTGCCAGAGCGATTTAAACGCACAGATTATGAGTTCGATAAGGCTAAAGCGATCGTGCGTCATAAAAAAGAGGGGATTGAATACCAATGGCAATTGCCCAAAGATTTTCCGCGCTATTTATCCACCACGGTGTTTACACCCGACGTGCAATTATGGCAATTGACAGCGGGAAATAATCAGTTGGTGATCGCGCAAGGATCATTGGTTTATCCCGGTACGTATGATGTTAATAATGTCCGTGACGGATATCTAAGTGTGTTGATGCCGGGAACAATGCCGCTAAAGGATGAGCCGATTGTGTTGCACGTGACAACTCCCCAGGCGCTTGTTGATGTGTGGCGCAACAGCCAGGATCAGTTTGGTTTTACGTACCAGAATCCACGGGACGGGTGGCTGGTGATCCATATGCCCTATAATCCGAAATGGCAGATTTTTGTCGACGGTAAACCAACAAAGTTGGCCAGGGTAAACGGGTATTTTATCGGTGTGCCGCTAAATCAGGGAGAGCATCAACTATTATTGTCTTATGCGCCGGCTTCTCCATTGCGGTACTTGATTATTATATCGACCTTGGTATCATTATTGACCATGTTCTTAATATTTAAACGTGTTTATCGGTGGAGCCATGAATAAGAAGACCTGGAGTGATATCGCTATCGCCATTATCATCTCCTATGTCTTGGGCATCATCATTTTGCCTCAGCGGTTCTGGTTATTTAATACCACATTCGTGGACTATTCGGACAGCCTATTGTCCTATGCTGGCGCATTTTATTTTACCAACGGGCTCTTGCACGGCGGGATACAATTATGGGACCGCTATGACCAGATGCCGATGACGTTCTTTTATCTCAATTTCGCGATGTACAAGTTCTCCAATGTTCTGACCGCGCTTATTTATATCCCGCTGTCATGGTTCTCCCATGCACCGGCGGAACTTTTTGGGAAAGTGTTTTCTTTTGTTTTTATTTTTTCCGCCATGTGCGTGCGGGCGGTGGGTGTGTACCTGCTGCTCGATCTGTTCGTGCGCAGGCGCTGGATCCTGATCGCGGGGACGGTTTATGGCATTGTGATGCTCTCGCCGCAATTTTTGATGGGCTTATCGACGAATATCATTTACAGTTTATTTCCGCTCATGATGTATTTCTTATTGCGTTTTTTTGATGAATTTCAATTCCGACACCTCTTTTGGTTCTTGGCCACTTGGACGTATTGCATCTCGACCGATCTTTTTTGCGGTTTAGGCTACCTGTATCAGGGCACACATTTTGTTATTTTACCGGGGCTGGTGTGGATGGTCATTCGGCATAAGGCAAAGTTCAAGGATCTAACGTGGTTTAAGATAACACGGGAGCATTGGATCAAGATCGGCATGTTGATCGTACTGACGCTGGTGATGGTGGGGCCGGGGTTGTATATGCTCAAGGCCCATAAACAGGATTATGAATTCGGGCTGGATCAAAGCCGTATGAAGAATCCTTTTAGCATCAAACAATATTTTGCCCGTCCGGCGGGCTGGTCGCCGCAAGAGCAGTTCTTTACCCGCATGGTCGATCACACGGAGAATTTATGGAGTCTCAACTGGCTGTATGTCGGCGGGATATGCATATTCTTTACCCTATTCGGTCTATGCACCTTAAAAGACAGCCGCAGGTGGATCCTGCTGGGAGCCATTGTATTATTTTTCGCCATCAATTGCCCGCGGGATTCAACCGGCATCGGTGCGCTGGCGCATTGGATCAATGCGCTCACCAATCCTATCAAGTTCTTGCCGCGCTCATATCACATGGCCTGCTCTTTATTATTGCCTTTCTTGCTGTTGCCGTTGTGTGTTGCGGGTTTTGAGCGATTTATGGATGATAAGAAAGGCTTGGGTTTACGTGTGACCTGGGCTTTGTTCTTTGGGGTGGGGGCGATGGTCTTTGGCATTGTTCCCTTTGAGGCCAGAAAAACATTGCTGATCATGACCTTTTTATTATTAGTGCTGAGTTTACTCCCGCAAAAGAGGCGGGTCATTACCATTGTGCTTTTGGTCATGCTTTTTAGCGTCGATGCCTGGGCTATGTCCAAATATTTAAAGGGCATGATCAACACGATCTTAGTTGTGCCGCGTCCGATATTGGCACGTCCGGACCTGGGGCTTGTCAGCATGGAATATCAAAACCCTAATATTCTGCCTGTCAGGCATTTTTCCTCGCTGCAGCAGCATTCCGGGGTCGATACGTATTTATTCGAGTCCTGTACGAACATGCCGGGCCTGATGTTCCGTTATACGAATTTCCTGCGTTACTATCAGCGTATCAGTAATTATCTGCCCCGCCATAGCTCTTTCGCGCAATGGGTCAATGATAGCGGGCGCATGTACAATTATGTGCAGGCGATACCGACGATGATGTATTTAGCGGATAAAGTCGCGGTGGATGACACCGCGCACACCCTGCAGGTGACGGCGCTTTCCGATGCTCCAAAAGTAGAATTAACAAAAGCGCAGTTCCGCTCGTCACAAATAACATTCCGGCAAGAAAAAGAGTATGTTTTGGCCAGTTTTCCGATGCCGAAAGACCTGCCCAATTACTATGCGACGGTCATCCTCTCGCCGGATGAATTCCTTTTTGCTTTGAGTATCAACGATCAAAGTTATACTGCCGCACAAGGCGCTTTGATCAGGCCCCAGACGTTTGATGTGAACAATGTCCGGGACGGGTATGTGAGTGTCGCGCTGCCGCTCGATGTTGATCGAAAGTCATTGCGGGTTGAATTCACATATCCTAAAGTTCCCTTGCTTGGATTAAGGGGCGTTTTTCTCAATCACATGGATGCGTTTGGTTTTACCTACAAGGCTGAGCGCGACGGGTGGTTGATCTTGCATGAACCCTATGATACAAAATGGCAGGTGTCGCTTGATAATGCCCCCGCGAATGTTTACAAAGCGCAGAATAGTTTTATCGCCATGAAGGTCAAAGAGGGCGAACATCGCATTCTGCTTAAATATTGGCCGCATCATCCGATCCGTTTCTTTCTAGCGGTTTCGATCATCGTCAGCATGCTCTCGCTGATCTGGATCCTGTTAGGCGCTGTCAGAGAGAGAGCGCGATAAATGCAAACCTCCCTCATTATCCCGTTAAGTAAAAGTCTTAGTCTTACCAAGGACCATGTTGCCGATATTAACCGTGCTGCGCAGGCACAGGCGGTCGATGAGCTGGTGTTGGTGCTGTCAGAGAATGGGGCAGTGCCGCCGGAAGTTGAGCAGATCGATACGCGCATCAAGCGGGTGTTGGTCCGGTCTCCGAAGAAGTTTGGTAAAGAAGGGGCGCTTAAACGCGGTCTGCAGGCGGCATCATGTGAACGGATCGTCACGCTTGAGCATCACTGTGTCCGGCTTAACGATGTGCTGGCGCATGAGACGCATTATCAAGATCTTGAGGTGATCGTTCTGGGTTTATTCATCGAACCTTCCCGGCAGATCGTCTGGGAATTCTTAAAGAAATGGATCTTGGAAAAAGATCTGCTTGATGCCCATTGCGCGTTCCGCTGTTTATCCCGCAAACAATTAGACCCTATTCTGGGAAGAATATATTTAGATCGCGACGGTTTTAATACGGAATGGGCCTACATTGCCAAGAAGCTGGGCGTTCATTGCAAGATCATTCCGATAACAACCGCCGCCATACTTCCGGAGCCGAACCTTAAGATGTGCTGGAATTTACTGCGCATCCGCAACTGGCATTTCCCGAG
>JANNCL010000253.1:0-5389 GCA_031386565.1 Candidatus Omnitrophota bacterium | reverse complement strand
CGGAATTTCTTTTTATCAAGCAAGTCTTTGAAAATACCTTTACCCAAGTATTTTCGAAGATCAACGATACCTTTTTTGAGGTCATCAAATACCACCTGAACAATATAATCTTTAACAATCTTAGCTTCTATAACTTCTCTAGCGACAATGGTTTTCATAGTAGTGGCTCAATTGTTTTTAATTTACCTTCTTTTTGGGCGATCTTCCAATCTTCCATCAATTCTTTTTCATGAATTTTAGCCCACTCTTTAATCAGCCTCGTTGCCCTTAAAGGCAATTTTCCAGCAATTAAACTACAGCCTTTAAACTATATACCGCCAACTGCCCTTCATACTTCGCATGAAAATGTGGAGGATTATGGTCTTGAAAGAACATTAAAATGACTATCCCATAAAATCTTGAAATAACAGGCATTTCCAGCTCCTTTTACACAGTATAACATCAACCTCTAAAACTTCCAAATTCGATAAAAAACTTTGTGTGTCCCGGGTTCTTTAATGATGTTCTTTAGGTACTACTTTATCAGCGGAAAAGAATACTGAGTCAGGCGGCACTATGGTGTCTTTGGGGACGACGGCGCCGGCGGCGATGATGGAATTGTCACCGATTGTGACACCGGGCATGATCACGGCGTTTAATCCGACCACGACGTGTTTGCCGATCTTAACTTTGGAGAGCACAAAGCGATGATGTTCGAAGATGTGGCCGATCACGATGGAGTTGCCGCCAATAACGCTGCCTCGGCCGATCTCCAACAATGACAAGTCCCACACGTACCTTGAGTTGATCTGTACACCCATCCCCAACTTACTCCCCATCATCAGGTAACACAAGGTGCATAATGGGGTTAACATCAAGAAATCCATGAAAACGACTTTGACAAGCATGAACAAAGCATTTAGAAAGAACCACTTTAAGGTTTCAATTTGGCCGATCTTGTAACGCCCCTCCTTGAGGCGCATGCAGGAGAGAATGCTGATACAACCGACTGTTAGCATTAAACTCAGACCAAATACGAAATACCCTCCGGTGTAAGCCAAACATGTCCAGTAAACGCCCAAGATCCCTGTTATGCCGGCTGTCATCCCCTTGATCCACATGACAAAGTAAAACGCGGGCACTAACCCAAGCGCTGCCACAAAAGCACCCAGGATATACATGAGAAAAGCCCAGAATATTTCCGCGATTGTTAGCATTTTCTTATTATATATCTTTTCCCATACTGTTCAATTCGAAATACTCTTTTGTGAGTATTTTGGTCTTTTCAAAATGATGGTAGATCCTGAATGTCAAGAAATAGAATAACGGTTTAACCGGATTCGTGAATTGATCAAAAAAGATATGCACCGTGAGGCCTACCGCTATACCTATCGGCAGCAAGCTCAGATGAAAAAAAGATATCACTATCCAAAGGATCATCAGGTATTCATACCCGTGAAATATCAAATATATCTTGCTATCCTTTCCATAGTAACAAAAACGCAGCAAATGCTTATACTTGTATGGAAAACTTTTCTTAAAAATGTAATATTCCAGATAATGATCCAAGTCGATCAAAACACCGCTTAAAAAGCATCCAAGCGTCGCCGGCCATGATTGAAAAATAGCCTGAAATCCCAATGACACACCGGCCGAAACTGCTACATGATAACTGGCTTTCATTTCAGATCCTCTTGTTTGCTTTACTTCCTGATGTTCGTGTCGCAGGCTTTAAGATCAAGCGATCGACCGCCGCCATCCGTCGATCGTTCATGTCTTTCATATAATTTTTTGAGCATCTTTTTCCACATGAAATAATCCAGGCACGTTGCGCAAGTGTCTTTATCCATATCATATTGATCCAATCCAACATTTTTGCAACGTCCCAAGAACATCTGGAACTCTTTTAGGTTTTGTTCATCACACGCTCGCTCCTGAATTGGCGGTTTTTGTGGTGTGATCCAACCACCAAAACCATGAACACAGCCCATGGGTTTTGATGCGTCTATATTAGATGTGCGCTTTATGGGTGCTATAAATTTAAGCATTTTCGCCGTAACGTTTAAACTAACTTCATTACTCCAGATCACGCGTTCGTTAACGACGTGCATTTGTTCAAAAGAAGGACCTATTGGTATCGCAGGATCAAAACCCAGTCTAAAAGATATCTTGCCAACTCGGGCGTTAGGCGAAACTGCTACCGGTAACCCACCCCTAATAAATTCTTCATTTGGTTTTAATATCTTTTCTGCGACCAGATTGCTATTGCACGGATTACCTTGAATGATTATGTCGGCATGATCCGAAACCCAGGAATCCATAAATCCGCAGGTCCAATAATGGATCTTCTGTTCAATTGCACTGATGTTCTTAATCTTAGTTGTTACAAGAAAGATCCCATGATCTTGTTTAAAAGAATCCGTCATTATGTCTTTGGGAATAAGTATTTCAACTTTCAAAGGATCATCCTGACAAAAAACAGGAAAACTTATAAAACACACCCCACATAAAAGGAATAAAAAAATTTTCATGGATTCGTCCTCAAAGGTTTAATTACCCCTATCATTACAGGATATATTCTGATCAACGCGTCTTTTTCTGGCCGCGATAGTTTTTTTATCTTGATCTCTGCTTTTAGCGCACCACTTAAAGAACGATATTTCTTTAAGTATATCAGCTCAACAGGCCCCTTGCCCCTAAGATATTTCGCCCCTTTACCGTTATTGTGATCGGCAATTCTTTTTTCAATATCATTCGTATAGCCCGTGTAATATGTCCCATAACGGCATTTGACGATATACACATAATATACAACCATAGATCTTATCATCGTCTCAAGTGTTCATTGATCTCATTATCCACCCATTGCATTCCATCTGTCCTTGTCGCTACGATCTGTTGTTTGGAATCAACGACCATGAAATAGGGGAAGAAATTAATATGGAACTTTTTACGGAATTTATCCTGGACATCCAGAAAAACAGGCTCACCAACACTCCTGGCCATGCTTTCGATGGCATTTTGTTTATCATTACCAACGATCACGATGAGACCGGGACGATCCTTAGCTTTCCAGTAGTTACGAAAATCATGGATATTACTGATAAGATCCCGGCAATGGGGGCACCAGGCGGCAAGATAAACATAAACACAGTGATCCCGTCCCGTGCAGGGCTTGGGGGTTGCACTAATATCCTCGGTTTCTACGGATGAATAGGTATTCAAGTACTCTGTGGCTATCTCCGGGAATTTTGGATGGTAACATCCTTTCCATACCATTAGACCCAAAACCAGGACAATTATCAGCAGCATGCTTAGTTTCATTTTAATATTTTATTGAACAAACCTTTGATCATCTTCTTGGAAGATTCAGGATCACTATTTGAAGCATCGTTTTTCTGTCCACCGCCTAAAACGCTATTTAATAAATTGCCGACTTCCGGGTTCTTTTCAATAACCTTATCCAGCTGTTTTCCAAGGGCATCGGCAGCTTCAGAAGACCCGATCTTCTTTGATATAAAAACCAGATCAGGGCTATAGCCAAGCTTTGGAACAATACCCGACACTTTTCCCGGTATCAATAGCTCTTGGGCATCATTTACTAATCCTTTTAAAGGACTAGCAGATTTGATCAATTTTTGTGTTAGTTCGGCCGACACTTTGACATTGACCCCAACATCCACGTTCAAACGGGTTAAATCAACACTGCCTTTCGCATCAACAACAATGGGTGTCGCATCGGCATGCATTGTTTGAATATCCATGATCCCCTCTTTTATCGGCGCGTTGAGCGTAAAAGAATGGATGATCGTTTTATTCTGAAGCTTCAGGTCACCCATGCTACCTTGGAGCATTTCCGACAACATAGGCCCAACAACAGCAATGGGGGTTAATTTTGAAAGGATCATCGAGGTTAGATCTAAATTTTGGATCTCGCCGCCTTGTAAATCGATGTTTAATTGTCCGTTCAACTTAAGCGTGGAAAGATCCAGCGTTAACTCAGGCACTATTGATCTGACTAAAACGGTTACATCCGCGATCTGGAAAGAAAGCGCATTCACATTCGCTTTCATATGGATATTATTATTCCCGCTCATTGAAAGATCATCAATGCGCAGCTTGATCTGTTCTGCGACCAAATGAAGCGGCATCGCTTTATTCGTATCGTCAAATATGAGGGTTGAATCATTGATACTAATGCTTTTAACTAAAAATAAAGGCAGGACCAAGGGAGCCGACGCCTGAGGATCAGATATTGTTTTACCCGGGACCGCAGCTTCCAGCGACCGAACACCGATCAACTGCGCATTAATAACCCCCTTATCATCACGAATAATATGAACAGTGATCTTGGATAGAACGATCGAAGTGACAATGATCTCCCTTTTGGTCAAAAAAGCCATCGTGTCCAAGGAAGCGGTCATTTCACCCAATTTAAAGAATTCTTTGGCACCAAAAAGCACATCATCCGCGATCTGCACATTATTAAGCTGCAGTCCTATCCCCTTAAAGATATTCAGATCAAGACCGGCGTGCTCTATTGTCACCTTCCTACCCAAAGCAGCGGATGCTTGAGCTGTGATCGGTTCTAAATACCTATTGAGATCGAATGTACTAAAGAAGATCACGGCCCCTAGCACAACGACCAGTAACAGTCCAGCAAAGCCAAATAAACAATTCTTTAATATTTTCATTTTTTTCCTTTTTTAGCTTTTAATTTAGGCCAATGCTCTTCACTTACGATGTACCCTACACAACGTTCCGTATTACACCGACAGCGATGGTCTAAATAATTCTCAAGATCGTAGCCATAATTATAAAAGATCTCCTCACCCTTCTTGATATCCCGCAGCGTAATGACCCAGATCTTGCCGCGGATGATCATCGGCTCGCTATTGGGTGTACAAGAATGATTCATATACCGTGCTTTATTATACGGGACATTGCCATCGATATCATGACGCTTATTTAGCTCAAAAATATAAACAGCACCCAGGGCCTCATTCTTCTTATGTAAATTGACCCTGGCATCACCCCTGCGCTCCGCCTCGGCCTTCGTGATCCTTTCTCCGACGTATTCAATGATGCGCACTCCTTTATGAATATCCGTTTTCGCAAAAACACCTCTTCCGTGAATCACAGAATTACGCACAACAATATATGGATTAACAGTTTGTTTCATTTTCATTCCTTATGCTTGTCCGCATTATGTAATAAGGCAGCTCCCAATATTATAAGTCCAATGCTGCACATTCGAAGCATTGAGATATATTCCCCAAAAATAAAAGCCCCGGCGATCACCGCCATGCCGTTAACAACAGCAAGCTCAACAGGAATGATCACTGCCGCTCTCCCTCTCTGGAAAGCCACCTGAAGCATCACGATCCCCGCGGCATTAGCCGCGATCATG
>JANNCL010000235.1:0-8300 GCA_031386565.1 Candidatus Omnitrophota bacterium | reverse complement strand
TCCTCATTGCCGCAAGCGGTACGGGCCATTCAAGAAAAAGCCGTGGGTGCGATCAATATCAAATTGATGAAGACGGGCATAACCCATGCGGTCATGATCGCGCGATTAGCCAGAGCCAACGGCATAAAACTAATGATCGGTGGTATGATGGAGTCAACACTGGCCATGACCGCCTCCGCGCATTTAGCTGCCGGTCTGGGCTGTTTTGATTTCGTCGATCTGGACACCCCATTCTTCATCAAAGGCGGAATGAAAGGTCATCCGTGTCTAAATTCGAAAGGTCAGTATGATCTTTCTTTTATCAAAGCCGGTATCGGCATTGTTCCATGATTACTAGTCCCGTTGTACTAGCCGTTTTTCTTCTTTGCATCGAGGTTACGGTTTTATTTCTTGCCAGTCACGCGGCCACTAAAAAATATTTTGATATCATTCCGTCGATTTTCTGGATCTATTTTCTGCCCATGGTGGCTTCTAGCGTCGGGATCATTGATGCCAAGAGCCCTTTGTATTCACAGGTGACTAATCTATTGCTGCCGGTTAGTTTGTTCATTTTGCTCATGACCGTAGATATCAAAGCGATCTTTCGTTTGGGGAGCATGGCCTTGCTCATGTTTGTTGCCGGTGCTGTTGGCATTGGCCTCGGGGTGATCATTGCTTTCGGGCTTTTCAAAGGGATGATCGGGGGGCAATTCTGGTCGGGATTCGGGGCCTTGTCGGGCTCGTGGACCGGCGGCAGCGCCAATATGATCGCGGTGAAGGAAGCGCTGGGCACGCCCGATGCGGTGTTCTTGCCCATGGTGGTCGTTGATACCGTTGTGCCATACGTGTGGATGGGGTTGCTGGTCATCTTAAGTCAGCATCAGATCCGTTATGACCGGTGGGCCAAAGCGGATCGCGGGGTTTTAGATGCGATCAGTCAACGTTTAAGCGACGGACCTAAAACGATCATTCGCCTAAAGTGGGGAACATCGATCGGGATCATCACGCTTGGGATCGCCGGCGCCGCTTTAGCGATCTTCATTGCGGGATTTTTACCGGAGATCAAAAGTGTAATCACGAAATATGCCTGGACGATCATCGCGGTATCAACGCTGGGGATCATTGTTTCATTTACCAAAGTTAAAGAAGCGGCCGCTCATGGTTCTAATAAGATCGGTTACTTTATTTTATATTTTGTACTAACTACGATCGGTGCCAAGGCCAGCATCAGTCATATTGGCACAGCCATTCCATTGATCGTAGCCGGAATACTCATTGTGCTCATTCACGCAGTAGTGCTTCTTACGGCGGCAAAACTTCTGCGTGCTCCCCTTTTCCTGGCGGCTGTGGCTTCTCAAGCCAATATAGGCGGTGTTGCCTCCGCACCAATGGTCGCGGAGATCTATCAAAAGGGTTTTGCTTCGGTGGGCTTATTGCTGGCGATATTAGGGAACTTGGTTGGAACATACTTAGGCATAGCCGTGGGCCAGCTATGCCTAAGTATGCAATGAGAATTATGGTGTTGGCGTGATGGTGCCGGAGAAATCGCGTGATGTGGTGTTGCCGTTGACATGCGTTACCGTTGTCGTGCCGCTGACTGTTCCATCCTTGGCAGTTCCGGTCGTTGATTTACTGCGTGTTTTACCTTTGGCGCCAGTCGAGGTGACTGAACGGCTAAAATTACCGGTGCTCTTGTCATAGCTATGGTTAACCGTCCTCGTGCCGCCTTTGCTGCCTGTCATTGTACGGCCTTTGGCGTGCGCATCAATAGTGTTCAGTAGAACAAGGCTTAGTGCCAAGCCGCATATTCCCAGTATCATAAAATCCTTCTTCATTAATACTTTCATCATAGATCCTCCATAAGTGGTTTAAATACAACATATTTTGATCGTATTCTAACTGTTTAGACAAGGAAGGGGTTAAGAAAGTTTCAGAAATTGGCGCCTGGCTATTTTATATGGTACATTTTAATATAAAATTATTATTTGTATGCATTTCCGACAAACAATGTTCCCGGAGAATTTCATAATGCGAAGATCAATTAGCGCTATTGTTGTGATCACTTTCTTAGCCACATCTATTACCCCAATCCCTAAAGCGCAAGCGCAAGGCCTATTAGGATTGCCGGAACCGGGGACAATGGTCAGTTTAAGTGCGGCCTATCAGCCCGCGATCATTAAAGGGATCACGGTGCATAAGGACAATCCTTTTCTCTTTGATTTTCTAGTAGATGTAGGCCAGGATAAAATGCAAGGTGAGCAAATAAAGGCAGAAGGCGATAAACTGATCAAGTATTTTATGGCCACTTTGGCTATTCCGGAAAAAGACCTGTGGGTCAACCTAAGTCCTTACGAAAAAGACCGTACTGTGCCGGAAGCCTTAGGCCAGACCGACATGGGCCGCGATCTTTTAGCCCAAGACTACATTCTTAAACAGTTAACCGCGAGCTTGATCTATCCCGAGAAAGAATTGGGCAAAAAGTTTTGGGATAGGATCTATGGACAGATACAAGCCAAGTATGGCAATGTCAGTATCCCGGTCAATACCTTCAACAAAGTTTGGATCATGGCTGACAAAGCCGAAGTCTACGAACACAACCAAACCGCTTTCGTGACCGCCAGCCATTTGAAAGTAATGTTGGAGGAAGATTATCTAGCGACGCAAAAGAACGTAATTTCCCCTCCCCTTGCGGGAGGGGCTAGGGGAGGGGTACGATCCCAAAAAATGGATGTTCCCCCCCTCCCTAACCCTCCCCACAAAGGGGGAGGGAATCATGAGTTGGCATCCCAAGTCATCCGTGAAATCATCATCCCCGAACTCGAAAAAGAAATCAACACCGGCAAAAATTTCGCTAATTTAAGACAGATCTTCAATTCCATCATTTTAGCCTCATGGTACAAAAAAAATTTGAAACAATCCCTCTTGAATGAAGTCTACTCCGATAAAGCAAAGGTCAAAGGCATTGATATCAAAGATAAGACCATCAAGCAGCAGATCTATCAGCGTTATTTGCAGGCGTATAAGAGGGGTGTCTTTAATTATATCAAGGACACAGGCACACAGGGTGTGTCTGAACCAAGAAAATATTTCTCCGGCGGTATTTTAGTCGGCGGAGCAGCCACACATCCTGTTGCTAGCAGCAGTGCCGCAATGATCGCAATTCAAAGAGGGGGAAAACTGTGGGATAGTATTGATCGCATTTCGGCCGTTCTAACTGAAGGGATCGATCGATCAATTGACACAGTTAAGCGGGCAATGTTGTTAAGAACAATAGGTGAAGCGCTTAAGAACGGCTCCGGAAGGATTCAGCAGGATATCAGTGCTATAAAAGGTTTGCGCGCAGTTGAAATGACTATCGGAGGATTTGAGCTTCTTAAGAAGGTGGATTTTCGTGGGAAAGTTTTTATCAATAGCGTTACCGGAAAACAAGTCGATTATGTGCATCAGCCCGTGGACGAGCCGATGGCCATTACTGCGGAAGTCATAAGCCAGGAAACGGGTGAACTAATTACGTACATCGTAACCCCTCTAGATGGGGGCCTTTTTGCCGATGCAGCCATGACCGTAGGAGAATCTATAGTTCCTATCGAAAATGATCCGTTTGATATAGAGGCAGAATTTCGAAAAATGACACACGAATTAGACCGGTTGAGAATGTCGAATGCTTTAGCAGTAAAGCCGGTTGCCGAATGGAATGCTATTTTCGGGGCTTTGCAGGAAAGGTTAGAACGTAGGTTTAATAGTGCAGTTATAATTTTTGTCATTATGTTGTATAGTAAGGAGCTTAAAGCTATTGGCCATGATAATCAGGCTATTTTTTTAGAAAAAATCGAGCATATTTTACGCTTGGATATACAATACAACTTTAATATCAGTTTTTTGTATTATATTTTTGGTCTTTGTATGGTTGAGATAAAGCAGCGGAATGGGAGTTTTCTTGATTTGATGGTTGATTTAATTTCAAAAGCTGGTGATGGATCAGATACACAGATGATTGAAGATTTTAGAAAGATAATGGATTCAAAAATAGTAGAAAATGGTTCTGTACAGCCTCTTTTTAATCCAGCCATGTTAGCAACTGATCTGGCGGGGCAATTGTCCGCAGTACAGCTTTCTCTTGGCAATGTCGCGCATGTGACTGTTCTGCCGGCGGATGTTGCTGCGGCGGAAATATTGATAAATAATGTCACGGGTTTTGGTTCCCGCGTTTCGATTCCCAGGTCTCCTCAGAACAGGGACGGTAAAGTGCTATTGAGTATTACATGGAACAAGGACATGAACAATATCGGGCAGTTGATCACGGCGCTAGAACGGGTGACACAAGAAATAGAACCAGGAAGAACTGAGCAAGGTAGAAAAGACGCCGCGATGCGGGTTATTTCCGCCCAATTTCAATCGTTGGATAGTATGGTGCAGGAGATATTAAGAAAGCAATTGAAAGTGGTGGATATACCCAGACCTCGTTTTTCTATTCTTTCAACACCCTTTATGACGGAACTGATGCGAAAAGCATACAAGCGTGTTGGAGAAACTCCGCTCTCTGTCGGGATATCGCTGGGAACAGCGACAGCGGAGAAAGAACAATTAGCAAAAGCGATCGCAAAAAAGACGACTTTAAAACTTGTTAGGAAAAGCGGAACATTTTATCTTGTTCTCCCTAGGGCGCTTGCATCACAAAACGAGCGCGCCATATTAGGAAAGATTCTTCCCGTAGTAACGCTGTATTTAGAAGATCTTAATCAGGGGTTAGCCATAGCGGATAAACAGAATGCAGTTGCTTTTGATCTAGTCGCTTTAGAAGCTGACGACCAAGCGATGAGTGCTGTTGAGATTGTACAAGCCGGTAAGATGAAGAGCACTGGTGGTATTGATCTTAAGGATTCTTCTGTCATTACAAGTGTCCACAGGGATGGTATGGGGGTGGAATTTGCGGTGGATCGGGCTATGATCGAGCGGGTGCGGCGGGAGGGGATCGAGAGTTTGACGCCGGTTATCTTGCGCATTGAGCCTGCGGTCAATATTTGGCCTTTGCTGGGCTTAACGCCGCCTGTAAAAGAGGAAGAGCGTTTGGCGGGAGCTTAGAGGCATTTTCGCAATAATAGTCATTGATATAAATCATCTATAATAATATAATCGTTGTAAATCAAACGCCAAGATACCTGTCTTGGCGTTGTACTTTGTTTGCATAAAGCAAACAAAGCACCTTTCGTAGCTCAACGCGAACGCAGTGAAGCCTTTGAGCGAAGTAGGGTTAATCTTTAGAAAGGAAATACTATGGGCGCTTTAAATTTAGATGCAGCTAATTTCCAGGCAGAAGTGATCAATTCTTCTACTCCTGTTTTGGTGGATTTTTGGGCGGAATGGTGCGGGCCTTGCAAAATGATCGGGCCGATCATTGATCAGATCGCGGTTGAATTGCAGGGGAAATTAAAAGTCGGTAAGGTCAATGTCGACGATGCGCCGGACTTAGCCGGACAGTTCAATGTCATGTCAATACCGACGCTGTTGATCTTCAAGAACGGCAAACCTGTGGATCAGATCGTGGGGGCTATGCCTAAAGATAAGTTATTGGCGAAATTGAACCCGCATTTATAAAAATGCTAAAGTGACAATGTTATATCTACGCAAAATATTATGTCTCTCTTCAGCCTCACTGCTCGCGCAACTGACGCTATCTGCGTCAGTTTGCTCACATATCGGCTTGCGTTCGACACAATATTTTGCTTCGATATAACATAACCATCTTAAATATAGGGATGCTATGTTCATAGAAGTTTTAAAGTCGAAGGTCGGGCATGTGATCGTTACTCAGGCTGAATTGCATTATGAGGGCAGCATTACGATCGATACGGACCTGATCAAGGCGGTTGGGCTGATCCCGGGTGAGAAAGTGCATGTGTTAAATGAGAATACCGGGGCTAGGCTTGAGACTTATGTCATCGCCGGTAAGCCGGGTTCAGGAGAGATTTGTTTGAACGGTCCCGCGGCGAGGCTTGGTTATGTCGGGGATAAGCTGATCATTTTAAGTTATGCTTTGGCCGAGATCGAAGAGGCCAAACGGATTAAACCAAAGATCGTTTATTGCGATAACGGCAATAAGATCAAAAGATCAAAATAACAAAAGTAATCTTATGTTCGGTTCCCTTAAAGTGCGTGTTTTAGGAGATCCTGTGCTGCGCCAGAAGGCAAAGCCGGTCAAGAGCGTCGGCCCGGTCGAGCGCATGTTGATCGCGACCATGTTCGAGACCATGGAGGCGCATAAAGGCATAGGGCTGGCTGCCCCGCAGGTTGGGATCAGCGAACAGATATTTATCGTGGACACGGGTAAAGAAGCTTTCGCGGTCTTTAATCCTAAGATCCTTAAAGCTTCCGGAAGTGAAGTTTTGGAAGAAGGGTGTTTGAGCATTCCTGAACTGCACGTCAATGTGAAACGCGCCACGCACATTGATGTTGAATTCCTTGATGAAGAAAATCATCTGGTCCGGGCCAAATTATCGGGATTGACCGCCAAGGTTTTTCAGCATGAGTTCGATCATTTACAGGGCAAGCTGATCATTGATTATCTGACACCGGCCGCCCAGAAGAAATTATTAAATCCTGATCTTGTAACAGTAAAGGTAAATCATGAGCGTCCAAGCGCCCATAAAAAATCACACCCTTCCGGTTAACTTGCCGGCGTGGTTCCGTCAGCCATTGCCCAACATGGACAAGGTCAATGATATGAAGGCCATGCTGCGCGGAGCCAAATTACACACAGTGTGTGAAAGCGCGCGTTGTCCCAATTTAGGCCAATGCTGGGGACAGGGAGTAGCTACTTTCATGATCCTAGGCGGGACATGCACCAGGGCCTGCCGTTTTTGCGCGGTGCCGGCGGGACGCGGGGAGATGTTAGATGTGCAAGAACCGTATAATGTCGCGCAATCCGTAAAACATTTGAAGTTGAATTATGTGGTGGTCACTTCCGTAGCCCGTGATGATCTGGGTGATGAAGGGGCTGGCCATTTCGTGCAGACCATCCAGGCCATTCGCCAGGAAAGCCCGGGTACGAAGATCGAAGTCTTGATCCCTGATTTTTCCGGACGGGAAGAACTGTTAGCCATGTTGGCGGGATCTGCGCCGGAAGTGATCAGTCATAATATTGAATGCGTCAAACGCATTTCACCGGCCGTACGTCCTCAAGCGCAGCATGCGCGGTCTTTGCAGGTGTTGCGCCGTTTTCGTCAATTGGCGGATAAGAGTTTTGTGAAATCATCGTTCATGTTAGGGCTTGGTGAGACGCAGGCAGAAGTTCATGAGTTGATGCAGGAATTATTGGAGGCAGGCGCTCAGATCCTGACCATCGGTCAATATTTGGCGCCGAGCGCCGCCAAACGTTTTGTGCCCGTTGATCGTTTTGTCCAGCCGGAAGAATTCGAACATTATCGCCGGGAAGGACTGCGTCTGGGTTTCCGCTATGTGGAAAGCGGCCCGCTGGTGCGCAGTTCTTTCATCGCGGAGAAAGGGTACAAAGAGGCCTGCCTCGCGGCAGACTTAAATTAAGATTATGAAAGAACAAGTTAAGAATTTTTTCTCATTTTTGATGCGTTTTGGTTTGAGCGCACTTTTACTGGGCTGGCTGTTTACCAAGATCGATTTTAAGCATATTTGGGAAGCGGTCAAAACTGCTGACATGCAGTACTTATTCTGGGCGGGTGTGGTCTATTTTCTGCTCAACTTTGCTATTTGGGTGCGTTGGATGATTTTGATGAAAGCGTTGGGATTAAAATTTAAGAGATTCAGTTCCCTGCGTTGGTTCTTGATCGGCTTGTTCTGTAGTTTGTTCCTGCCGACGTCTGTTGGCGGAGATGTGGTCAAGGGTTTAGGGATGGCTAAAGAGACATCCTATAAGACAAAAGTCTTCGCATCGATCGTGTTGGACCGGTTGGTCGGTTTTGTGGCCATTGTGATGATCGCTTTTTTGGCGTTCTGGGGCGGGCGTCATATTGTCAATGATTCTTCCATCATGATCTCGATCGTAGGGATGACGCTTCTGTCAACGGTCTTAGGTGTGGTGCTTTTCAGTCACCGGGTGTTCTCATGGGCCACCAAAGTGTTCGGACGCTGGCCCAAGCTTAAAGAAAGTCTGATGAATTTGCATTATGATGTGGTGCTGCTTAAGGGAAAACAACAAGAAGCATTATGGTCACTAGGCATCTCGATCGCCGCACAGGTAGTGTTGGCTTTTGATTTTTATTTGATCGCCAAAGGGCTGCATCAGGATATCAATGTTTTTTATTTTATCATCTTCTCTCCGCTGGTATGTGTGGCCACGTCATTGCCTT
>JANNCL010000218.1:0-7122 GCA_031386565.1 Candidatus Omnitrophota bacterium | reverse complement strand
CATGGCCGTTCCGACCCACGATCAGCGTGATTTCGAATTCGCTCATGAGCATCAACTACCTTTGCGCATTGTCATCCAAGATCAAAAGAACCCGGCAGCGACGGTAGAGAATATGGGTGCGGCCTTTGTTGACGAAGGTGTTCTAGTTAATTCCCAACAATTTGACGGCATGCCTAATGAAGCGGCGAAAGAAAAGATCGCCAAATGGATGGAGCAGGAGGGGATGGGCAAGGTTTCTATCCATTGGCGCTTGCGGGACTGGTTAATTTCTCGCCAGCGTTATTGGGGCGCGCCGATCCCGATGATCTATTGTAAGAGTTGCGGCATTGTTCCGGTGCCGGATGCACAGCTTCCGGTGCAATTGCCTGAGAATGTCAAGATCACCGGTGAAGGCGGATCGCCGTTGGCCAAGGTTAAAGAATTCGTCGAATGCCAATGCCCCAAGTGTCATGCTCCGGCACGGCGCGAGACGGACACCATGGCGACATTCTTTGATTCCTCGTGGTATTTCCTGCGTTTTTGTTCCGCGCACAATGACCGTTATGTTTTTGACAAAGAAGAAGCAAAATACTGGATGCCGGTCGACCAGTACATCGGCGGCATTGAACATGCCATCTTGCATTTATTGTATTCCCGGTTCTTTACCAAATTTCTTAAAGACATAGGATTGATCGATGTGAAAGAGCCGTTCGTGCGTTTATTAACACAAGGCATGGTGCTTAAAGATGGCGAAGTGATGTCTAAATCCCGCGGCAATACGGTTGACCCGGATGAGGTCTTATCCATTTATGGCGCTGACACGCTGCGTTTGTTTATCTTATTTGCTGCGCCACCCGAAGATCAATTGGAATGGAATAGCGACGGCTTAGAAGGTGCCTGGCGTTTCCTGAACCGTGTTTATCTGATGGTGGAGAAGCGTTTTGATAAGAGCCTGCAAGACAAAGCTGTTGCCCAAAACGATGCGGATAAAGAATTGGAGCGCGAACGCAACAGCGCGATCAAAAAGATCACCCAGGCTTTTGACGAAGGGTATAAATTCAATACCGCGATCAGCCACATGATGGTGTTGGCCAATGCCATCGATAAATATAAGACGAATAATGCTGTTTCCAATCAAGCGATCGAGACCTTGGTGCGCCTTTTAGCCCCGTTCACCCCGCATGTTGCTGAAGAAATGTGGGCGATGATGAGGAAGAAAGAAGCAACCATCAGCGGGGTGTCATGGCCGGCTGTCGATGAAAGCGCCTTGATCCAAAGCAATATCACCTTAGCTGTGCAAGTCAACGGCAAAGTCCGCGCCCAGATCATCGTGCCCGCGCAGGCGACCCCGGAAGAGATCAGGACGATCGCCACGGCAGAGGCCAATGTCGCTAAATATCTAGAGAACCAAACGATCAAGAAATTCATCGTCGTCCCCGGCCGCATCGTTAGCATCGTTATTTAATTCGTCGTTGGTTGACAAAATTACACATCTATGTCAGATTGTTGCCGATGAATATTGCCAGTCAATTAAATCCTGCCCAACAGGCAGCGCTGGATCACGACGGGGAACATCTCCTGATCGTTGCCGGTCCAGGTACGGGTAAGACCCATACGCTCATTTGCCGCATCGCCCGAATGGTTAAGAAAATATCGAACGACCAGCGTATTCTTGCCATTACTTTTACTGATAAGGCCGCCCGTCAATTGGAAGAGCGCCTAACCGCCCAAGATGTCCCTAATCGTTTTGTTTGCGCGGGTACATTCCATGCGTTCTGTATCCGATTATTACGGGAACATTGGGAGAAGACATCGCTGCCCAAAGATTTTAAGATCGCCACCGACAATGATCTTAATGATTTCGATAAGCGCGTATTAGACCGTATTAGTCTGCTAAAGAATACCCGATTAGCCATCGATGCGGACGTGGATTTTAAGCAGTATACGAAAGAATTGCGAAAAAATAATTTGATCGATTTTGATGATATCTTACGGGAGACCCTGGAGTTGTTAGAGGATGAGGATGTCAGTGCGCAGGTTCAGCGGACGTATCCGTATATCTTTGTCGACGAATATCAGGATATCAATATTGTTAAGAACGCGTTGCTCAAGCGTTTCGCTGGACTTACCAGCAAGATCACGGCGATCGGGGACCCCAATCAGAGCATTCATGGCTTTCGGGGATCGGATGTCGGTTTATTTCACCGTTTCACGCGGGATTTTGACGGTGCGGCGATCCTGAAACTTACGGAGAACTATCGCAACGCCCCCAATGTATTAACAGCCAGTACCCAGGTGATGCGTAAGGCTGATTCCGGTCTGGAGTTATTAGCCAAGAAATACACCGACGGTCAATTGATCATTCACGCGGCGGACAACGATCGTGCCGAGGCAGATTATGTGGCACAGCAGATCGAGCGGATGGTTGGCGGCTTGGGCATGCGCAATTCCCGTGAAGCGTTGCGTTCGCTTGGGGATATCGCGGTCATTTATCGGCTTAATGCTCAGCGTCAGGCCATCACTCAGGCCCTGGACCATTTAGGCATCCCGTATCAGGAGTCCAAGAAGCCACAACTTCCAGCGGAGTATTTGGATGAAGCCGTGCTGCAACAACAGGAAGAGGTGTTGGATTATATGGTCGAGAAAGTGTCGTTACTGACGATCCACGCGGCCCAAGGATTGGAATTCCCGGTTGTATTCATGGTCGGCTGCGAAGATAAGATCTTGCCGCTGGATCTGGAAGAAATAAAGGGTGAGGCGCGGGAAGAACGCCGGTTGTTCTTCGTGGGGATGACCCGTGCCAAAGAGGCCTTATATTTAACGTATACCGCGCGTCGCCAGCTATTTGGTAAAACCATGCATTTATCCCCGTCTCCTTATTTAACGGACATTGAAGAACGTTTAAAAGTTTCGGAAACCTCGAAGAAAAGATCCAAAAAGCCCCAATCAGCCGATGATGGACAAATGCAGTTGTTTTAGGGGGCGTTTTTAGTAACAAAGGAGAATTGACGATGAAAAAGACAATGGTGACATTAATGCTGTTATTGATCCCTGCTTCGTGGGGGCATTGCCAAACATCATCGGTTAAGGTGACCTTGACTGCGGATGATCAGGGGATCTTCCAGGGGCAGGCCTTTCGATCGCGTGTTGAGGTGACCAATACCGGAACACAGGATCTGCATTTGCCGCGGCCTGATCGTGCTGGTTTTAGTGATTTACTGAGCATTGATGACTCTCAATTATATTTTTCAGGCGGCGTGGGCATGATTTCGATCAATGGCGAGGATCCGCTTGTTACAGTTAAACCGGGAGAGAGTATTGGCACGACGATCAGTGTTTCAGGAAAAGCGCGTAAGGATGGGTTTACCTTCAAAGCGGGTTTTAAGATAGCACCTGATGCACCGGTGGTCTGGAGTGAACCTATTACTGTCCATTTTAAGAAAGATGAAGATTTTCCTGTTAAACTTGAGGCAACGATGAAAGATAGCGTGATTGATATCGCGTCGATCAACACCCCTAAAATGGCCGTCGCACATGTGCGGGTGACCAATACAAGCAATTTGGAACAAGTGATCGGGCAAGAGCCGGGGGGACCGATGAGCAAGGAAAGGACGCATGAACTACAGAATTTGATCAGCGATCATCAGGATATTTTAATTGTGTCGGGCCCTGTTGTTGGTTGCCTTTCTCATTGTGATGGCACTCAAGAGGTTGTCTTAAAGCCTGGAAGACACATGTGAATTATCTTAACGATATCAGGAATGAACGTACAGCGGTCTATCCGGATGGCGCAAACAAGAAGTATTATGAAGACGGGGTGATCAGAGAAGATTGTTCTTACAAGAATGGGAAATTAAATGGTCCTTGCAAGCATTATGATGTGAAAGGGCGATTATATCAGGAATTGAGTTATGTTGACGGCAAGATCGACGGCCCCAATAAGGCTTATGCTGAAGATGGTAAAATAAGGATGGATGAGCTTTGGAGCAATGGTCAGCTCGTTGGATACACATCGTATAATCAGGACGGTTCAATCCATGGCCATATGAGGATGATGAAAAAACAGGGCGAATTTTATGTGCCGTCAAGCTGTACAGAAGCAGACAGCGACCAAGAGGTGTTAAGGATGTTCCAGAAATGCACGGATTTTAATTGATATTGATTCAGCTAATGTCTGAATATGGACAAATGCAGTTGTTTTAGGTAATATACAGAGGTCTTAACGCCATCCCCCATGGCTTTAAGATGAGGAAACCCTAAACCACGTTGGGTTTAGGGTAAAATTCCCCCGCTAAAAAGCAGAGGAGCGGTCATGATTGAAACCAAAATCGCATTATTTAAAGGAAAGAGTATCCGGAAAACCATTCATAATAATGAGTGGTGGTTTGTTATTGAAGATGTTGTTTTAAGTTTGATTGATTCAAATGATCCCAAACAGTATGTGCAGAGAATGAAATTACGAGATCCAGAACTTGCTAAAGGGTGGGTACAATTTGTACATACCCTTTTAATATTAACAGATGGTGGTTCGCAAAGAATGATTTGTGCTAACACAGAAGGAATCTTTAGAATTATTCAATCCATTCCTTCTCTGAAAGCGGAACCGTTCAAGCGTTGGCTTGCTAAAGTTGGGTATGAACGTATTCAGGAGATTGAAGATCCAGAATTGGCCACAAAACGTACACGTATGTTGTATAAGCTAAAGGGCTATTCCGATGATTGGATCGAGAAGCGAATGCGTGGGATTGCAATTCGTGAAGAATTAACCGATGAGTGGAAACAGCGCGGGGCTAAAGAGGATAAAGATTACGAGATCTTGACCTCGGAGATATCCAAAGCAACGTTTGGCATTACACCTAATGAATACAAGAAGCTTAAAGGACTTAAACGGCATAATCTACGCGACCACATGGATGATTTTGAATTAATCTTTACGATGTTAGGCGAACGTTCAACGACCGAAATACATCGCACAGAAGATTCCAAAGGAATCCGAAAGCTTAAAAGGGATGCCAAGGCAGGAGGCGCAATCGCCGGTAATGCCCGGAAAGCATTGGAGAAAAGGCTGAAGCGCTCTGTTGTGACGAAGAAGAATTATTTAGGAGTGGTGCAGAAATTTGTGAAGTAGATCATTAAAGATGTAGACGGAGCAGTTGATGAAGACAATGTTTTTGGTCTTAATACTTATATTCTTTGTTCCAGTATCTGTAAATGCCAGCTGTGAAGGTGTTACGCCGACAAAACTTCTGATGGGATGGTATAGCCAGGGTACTGGTTCATTGATCAAAGAAATTGGTGACGAAAGCGAAAGTTCTTTTGTTTTAGTTGAAGCTGCTAATGAGAGGGATATTTTCGAAACACAACGTTTTAATGTAAAATTTGATGCCGTCGGTTCTAATAAATATCACCAGATTCCGCCTGTATTGACATGGTATGATCACGCAGGACCTGTTCCAGATGTAGTGGCGCGCCTATACGGACGGGCTCAACAGCAGGGGCTTGATAAAAATTTATCGGCCATGAGTTATCCGGTACTATTAGCACGTGTGCGGCAAATGATTGCGGAAGAAACAAAATTACAACCCATGAAGGTTTCTTTAGAGTGTCCGTATACTGCCAGTAATGATGAGCAAGGAAATTTAAAGATCTATCAGCGTTCAAAAGAGGCGGGATATTATCTTAAAAAGATTCCGGAGAGCTTTGAAACAAAGGTCGCCATCACTAAGACGAGATGTTTTGGCAATGGTGTTGCTGCCGATTTCTTAGCCGTTGGTTGGCAGTGGGAGTGTCAAGGTCAAGGAGATGCGATCATTCCTGTAAAAGAATTAAAATAATCAAGTGAGCCGGCCATCCCCCGTGGCCTTTAGATAGGAACCCTAAACCACGTTGGGTTTAGGGGAAACTTCCCCCGTTGTGCAAGCATGTTCCATTTAACGCCTCAAGAACGAAAAGTGCTGGTCGGTTTTATTATTATCTGCTTGGTTGGCACGGTTATTCATGCTGCTTTGAATATCAATGCCCGGCCGCTGCGTTGGGTCAGGACTTCCAGCCAGAAGATCAAGCGATCACCGCCGGATATCAATAAAGATGATGCCAATCGTTTGGATCAAGTCGAGGGGATTGGGCCTAAAATAGCCGCCCGTATCGTTGCCTATCGCCTGGAGCATGGTGCGTTTGCTGAGCTGGACGATCTGCGCAAGGTCAAAGGCATAACGGTAAAGAATCTTCAGAAGATCAAAGCGTTTTATGAAGAAGCAAGGCGTCTTGATGAATGATACACATCGTCCTTTATTGATGATTGCCTTGGTCCTTGCTGCCGGCATTATGCTGGGCAAATGGCTGGTGATATCAATTTGGTTATGGGTTTTATTGTTGATGTTGTTCTTAGGGATGTATTGCTTAAGAAAGGCTTTGGTCATCGTTTATGCGCTGGTCCTGGTTCTGGGCGCGATGTGGATAACACAACGGAATCTTTTACCGGCCGATTCCTTGCTATTTATGTCTTACGACAATGTTGCGCATTGTGACGCGATCGAGGGGATCGTTGTCTCGAGTGAAGATATGGTGGTGCGTGTTACGCAAGTCGCGGTAAATGGTGTCTGGCAGGAAAAGGAAGGCGCGGTCAAACTGAAAGTGTGGGGCAAAAAAGATTTAGGCCTTGAATATGGCCAGCAGGTGAGGATCGGGGGAAAAATGTACCCGATCTATGATATGCGTCAGGGAAGTTTTTCTTACCGTCGGTATTTGCAGGAACGCGGGATATTCAAAATGTTCTCACCCGGGAAAGACGGGATAGAAAAACTGGGAAAGAATAAAGGCAATGTATTGGCCGCCAGCGCTGGGGATTTGCGCGGGCGTATTAATAATATATTTTATCGTTATCTTGATCCGCGCGAAGCGGCTTTTGTTTCGGCTTTAGTCATCGGCGATCGCCGCAACATGCCTAAAGATCTGAAAGCAATTTTTGTTAACACTGGAACTGCGCATATTTTGGCGATCAGCGGGATGAATATGGCGGTGGTCGTGACAGTTTTCTTTTTTGCGTTCCAGCTAACATGGTTGAAGCGGCGGTGGAAATTCATCATGACCGCGCTTTTCTTGTTCGTCTATGCTTATATCAGCGGTTGGTCGGCATCGGTGGTG
>JANNCL010000214.1:0-5688 GCA_031386565.1 Candidatus Omnitrophota bacterium | reverse complement strand
ACCGTTTTAGAAGCCTCCGCCATGACCTGCTGACCGGTTTGCGTACTTCCGGTAAAGGAAATCATGTTAACATCCGCATGACCAACAAGATGTTTCCCGATGCCGTTTTGGTTCGAAGTAATGATGTTACATACACCCTTTGGCAAACCAACCGATGCTATCAATTGCGCTAAATACATGATCGAGGCACTGGCCCAATGTGATGTTTTTAGAATCACTGTATTCCCCGCCAATAATGCCGGCGCTATTTTCCAGGCCGTCATGATCAAAGGATAGTTCCAAGGAATGATCGCAACCACAACCCCGACCGGTTCCCTCTCGATCTGACTTAATACGGGAGAATGTACTTTGATCGTTTCACAGCTTAAACATCCCGGCATATTACCATAATGCTCAAATGTCTCCGCGCAGGTCGGCACATCAATGAACGTCGCATGCTTGATCGTTTTCCCACCGCCCAAACATTCCAATTCCGCCAATTCTTTGGCATGCTCCCGTATCAATTTCCCGATCTTTAATAAATATTCACTGCGCTCTGCCACCGTCATTTGCGGCCAGCGGCCATGGTCAAAAGCCAAACGCGCCCCATTGACCGCGATCTCAGCGTCCAAAATATCCGCATCCGCCAAACGTGCCATCACCACACCGTTCGAGGGATTGACCGCCTCAAAATATTTCCCCGAAACAGCCGGCGTCATCTTACCTTCTAGCAGAAGATCAAATTGTTTAATGGATATTATTTGCATATTGAAATGGCCCTACTTTTCCGTAATAGAACAAGATTTCTTTAAATAAACAATAAATTTTCTAAAAATCAGCCCAATCCCTAAAATAACCCCACCAAACATTGCCAATATTTTAAGTACAGTTGCGTATACAAACATGATTGTGCCTTTATATAGGACACCTAAACTTTCAATATAAAAAATGTTATTTTCTATTAGTGTGTTTTCAAGCTTCGTTCTCGGTGATAATCCCTTGAGTTCTTGCTTATTTCTGAACGCTTTATGATCGCTCTCTATCAACTCACTTTTAAATAACTCTAAAGCAACAATCTTATTAGGATTTAAAAGAGAATAAATACAACTAGAGAATGGCACCATAAGCATCACTACGCCCAAAACAATATAAAAAACAGCAATCTTTTCGTAATTTAAGATCTTTTTTGAGATATCAGACATCCAAAAGAACTCCCATCATTAAATAAATATTACTCTACAGGTACCTGTGCCCATAATTGAAATATTCTACTACAGGGCGCATACCATTTAGAGATACGGGCGAAATCGCCGCGTAAGCTCATTTTCTTTTGTGTGGTGGCCACAAAAGGATCGATCTGACGATTGAACACTGCCCGCCAAATTGCTTCATTGGCCGTGATCAAGAATTCAGCATCAGCATCTTTTCCCGTTTCCACGATCTGGCCATTTTTAAACCTAAAACTATGCACATCGCCTGTCTCTTGCAAACAAACAGCCAAGTCCATATTCATCACCGTCTTAAGCCCAAGCTCCTGCATTTGGTTATCACTATTCACAATAGTAACAATCGCATCTATCTGCTCTTTAGAAAAAAGCTTAAACTTTACGGCGCCAACGGGTGGCGCCGGATCGATTTGTTTTGACCGCAGCGTCAGGGGGACAATGGCTTCATCCCCTGCTACCCCACGGGGGGATGGGTGACGCGAGGACGAAACAAACGATTCGGTGACAGGACCCGTTCCCGCCCTGTAATGAATGTCAACTAAATCCATCTTTACCTGCTCTTCTAATTCTTGAATTAAGACAAAAGCACTGAATAGATCTTTCCCGATGGAAACTACGCCATGATTGCGCAACACCACAATATTGTTACTCTTAAGCTCATTTAACACCGGCACAACGTCAGTGACCGACGGTGTTGTTTGGATGATGGATTTAACCTCACCTAAATAAAATTTTGCTTCAAATGTTTTAGGCGTGAATGCAGCATTGCTTAAAAAGAACCCGTTGGTATACGTCGGGTGGGTATGCACAACACAGCTGATATCCGGGAATTGTTTATAGATCTCCGTATGCATCAATCGCTCACTGGAAGCTTTGCCGTCACCTACGACTTCACCGGACAACCGCATTGTTACAATATCATTGGCTTTCAAATACCCTAAACAAGTTCCTGTAGCGGTGATCAAAACTGTTTCGGCATCAAGGCGTGCGCTAATGTTGCCATTAAACCCCGTAACCAAAGTTTTATCCCAGAGCAACTTTCCTATCTCGATGATTTTATTGATCACAATATCATTCATTATTTTTTTCCTGCTTTTAGATACTTTGCCGGGACCCATTCAACCAAAGGCACATATCCTCTTGTCCCTTTAGGGGCTATCTGCACACCCTCAAAACTTAAAATGCTTTTGGGATCACCCAAAAAGCGCGTACGCAATGCGCCTTGTACTAATTTGACGGGCACCTTATGCCGTTTGGCTAATACCGCGTAGATCAACGCGCCAGTATCGCATAAAGCACCGCTTTTATCCGCATATTGACATGCCAAAACCAGCTGTGACACGTACCCTTGAGCAAATAAAAACCCTGCCATATTATCGGCAATAACCGTAGGAATTTGATTTTGCTTAAGGAAGAACTTCGCATTTTCTTTTGCAGGCTCAAGCGATGGCCGACCCTCCGTAAGAAAGACATGTTTTCCTTTAGGTACTTTAATGCTATGTCCAGCCTCCGAACAAACCATGCCGCAAAATAATATAATCGAAGATGTTTTATAATCCTGCATGGATGGGTATCGCTTTCGTAATGAGTTGGTGAGGAACAACATCAAAACCCGGATAAAAACCCTTAACCTTTTTACCAAAAACACTTTTACCGTTAAACAATAATAATTCTTTTTCATCACGCAATTCGATAGGCATATCCTTGCCAGTTTTAACACCTTTAGACGGCTGAGTCAGGATGATCAGAGGAATTCCAAACTCTTTCGCCAAAACAACGATCTGATAACTGCCGATCTTATTAGCTATATCACCGTTGGCAGCGCTGCGATCCGATCCTATGATGACTTTATTAACGCGCGCTTCCGCCATCAGTAAACCCACCGCATTATCAGGTACCAGTGTCACTTGAACCCCGGCTTGTGTCAATTCCCATACTGTTAGCTTAGCCCCTTGCATATAAGGCCGTGTTTCGGTCGCAAAGAATTTGACATGTTTCCCCTGTTCGCGCGCAATGCTTGCCGCCATGGCTAATTCACCGCTGACATTGCAATGTGTTAATACTACGTCACCGTCGTTAAGATTAGCGGCGATCTGAGCCACCCTTTCTAAACGGCGGCCTTTGATGCCTGCGAGAAAGCCAGTGACTGTTTTAATAACAGTTCCTTTAACATCCCCCCCATGTGCCGATGCCTTTTGGGCGGCTCCAACAACGATAGAGGTCACTTCAGCGAATGGAAACGTTGGACGGGAATTATTTAATGCCTGGGCAACTTTTTGTAAATGCACCAAAGTATCGCCCTTATGATCAAGTTCAAGCAAAAAAGTGTTTAATACCACCAAGAATTGTCCGAAAGCGCGGGTTTTCATATCCCTGATAACAGCAACAGCACCCTCAACATTCTTCACGGAAATATATTTTATTTGTGCAGGCACACGAGTTTCGTCCAGAACACAAAGCGTTTTATTTTTAATATGCGCAGGCCAGAATAATGGGGATTCGTACATGCTTATTTACCTTCACGAGCTTTGATCAGATTTAAGGCAATATTGATCAATGCCCCTTCCGCCATGTAATAATCAGGATTCAAGAATCCCATTTGACCGGTCATTAAATTATCAGAAACAGCCAGGATGGATACCGCCGGGATCTTATAGAGTTGAGCCAAGGTCAAGAAAACTGAACTAACCATGTCTACCGCCACTGCCCCTTCGTCAACAACGCCATTAACTACTTCCTTGGTTTCACGCAAGATCGCATCCGTACTCCACACTTTACCCGTATGCACATTCAATCCCGTCGCTTTGGCAGCAGTGATCAGATCATTGGTCAACGCTTCATCCGGCTTGGTCACAAAATCTTTAGCCACATAATACGGGCTAACCCCATCCCCACGCACCGCACCGGTCGCAACAACTAGATCACCGATATTGATATTCTTCGATAATGAGCCGCATGATCCTATACGGATCAGGCATTTCGCCTCCGCATTGCAAAGAATCTCTGTTGTGATCGCCGTGTCCGCCGCAAAACGCCCGCCATTGATCGCTGTTACTGGTATGCCCTGATATGTTCCCGTGAACATGGTATATTCCATAAAAGCAAAATTCTTGACCGGGTTCTCGATCTTCTTGATCAAACTATCCAAACGCTCTTTAGGACCCGGAACAATGGCATATTTACCGATATCTTTAGGACGTAATTGCACCATATTCATCAGGTCTTTACCTGTTAAATGAACATCACGCGTCATGCGATCTGCTGTTGTAGTAGACATAAATTTCCTTTCTTAAGTAAGCGCTTCAACTTTTAATGCTTCTTTATCGATCTTGCCAGTCCGGTTCTTAGGTAAACTTTCCCTGACCTCAATAGACTGTGGTACTTTAAAATTAGCCAGATGTTCTTTAGCAAAATATTTCAATTGTAATCCGTCAACTATGCCCTGCTCTTTGAGAACAACGAAAGCTTTTACGGATTCACCGCGCATTGGATCAGGAACACCGATGACCGCCGCTTCTAATACTGCCTCATGTTTACACAATGCCGCTTCTACTTCGGGCGCGTAAACGATCTGCCCGGCTACTTTGATCATTTCCTTTTTTCGGCCGACAATGTATAAAAAACCTTCTTCATCAAAACGTCCCAAGTCCCCAGTATGGAAAAATCCATTACGTTTTGCTAAAGCCGTGCTTACAGGATCTTTATAATATTCCTGCATGACCACCCACCCCTTAATGACGATCTCACCCACTTCTCCAACAGCAAGGAGATGATCCTCTTCATCGACGATCTCTATCTCACAATTCGGCGCCGGTTTACCGACACTTTCTATCTTGTTACTGTCCATCGGTGTCACGGTATTGGGAGGACAGGTTTCGGTCATCCCCCAGCCATTAAGTAATTTAGCGTTAGGGCAATATTTATGAAAACGTTCCAGAATATCCGGTGACGACGGAGCACCAAAAACAACCACCCAACGCAAACTACTAAGATCAAACTGGTCTAAATTCTTTAACGTCAATAATGCCGTATACATCGGAGGCACAATATGAAAACAGGTGACGTTATATGTCACCACATTTTTCAAAAACTCCAAGGGATGAAAACGATCCATCAAAACAAGTGTGATACCAAAAAGGATACAATTTTGAATATAAATGAAACCGCCAATATGACTGAGCGGTATAGCACATAACTTAACATCATTCTCCGTCAGGTCGACAAAATACTTCATCGCTTCCGGAGAACCATCTAAATGGCGATAGTTGAGTAAGATCCCTTTGGGAGTACCCGTTGTGCCGGAGGTATACATCAATAAAGCCGGATCATTAGCAGATATCTCGAGAGGAGAAAAACTATTCTGCCCAATTAAACTTTCAAATGGGATCTCCCAGGACTGGCCTAACGCCTCACCGATAAACACGACCTTCCGCAATGACCCGACCGCCGCTTTGATCGCACGGACATCAATATCCGGTTTATA
>JANNCL010000212.1:0-6646 GCA_031386565.1 Candidatus Omnitrophota bacterium | reverse complement strand
GCGCAACAGTGTTCTGGGCAAAGCGTATGCCGACAGGTCGAAAGTCGCCGGTATCGATCTAAACGAGAAAGGTGCCGATCAGAAGATCTATGAGGAATACCTGAAAGCCTTTAAGCAGGGGGCCTTTAATTTCATCAAAGAAGATGTTGATCCTATCACCAAAGAAACGATCCCGCGAAAATATTTCTCTGGGGGTATGACGCCGTATGATGAGAGGATGATCACTGCATCCGATGTGAAGAGAGCAAGTGATGCTGCTCAACAAGCAAAAGGATGGGAGGTTGTGACTGCCGCGCTTCAAGAGGCAACGCGATCTCGTCGTTTAGGGGAAGGGATCAGTGAGAATATTGGCATTGTCCCTATTGAGCTTGATGAATGGCCATTTGATGAAATTGTTGTGACCGTTCTAGGGTTGATCGAAAAGACGCATCCGGATGTCGATGTTGGCTCGTTATTAAATGCAATGCATCATGAAGAAATGGTTCATACGCTCAGATCTTTGGTCCATCTTGGGGTTGGTATGACGGGATATATTCAGGGTTTGAGAATGCTGCGC
This sequence comes from Candidatus Omnitrophota bacterium, assembly GCA_031386565.1. Taxonomy (GTDB): domain Bacteria; phylum Omnitrophota; class Gorgyraeia; order Zapsychrales; family Fredricksoniimonadaceae; genus JACQQW01. The sequence goes on along the minus strand of JANNCL010000212.1, from coordinate 6,090 downwards.
AAGCATTGGGAAACATCTCCGGATAAACAAGATTTACTATTTCATACGATCGATATTCCAGCGATGAAAGCGCGCATTGCCAGGCATAAAGCAGGCAGCGTAGGAGCAGCCGACGAACAAATAAAAGTTATTTCAGAGATCTTGGAAAAATTTATGGCTTTGCCCGGGTGGAGAGAAGGAGATCCTTACAAAGGCATTCACGAGGCATGGCCTGGCAACATTATGGAAAAAGATCTTATCAATTGTATCGCCAGATCTGCATTAATGACATTGTACCTGGAGGAGCTTGGTATAGAGTCAGGGGCCGTCAATGTGTATACATATGCGAAAGGTGGAGGAGATGCCGAGCATGTATTATTATTGGCCCGTTTGGCAGACAATAGTTATTATTTTATAGAACCATCGACGAAGGAGATAGAAAGAAGTCGCAGGGTTGTTTTGCCTTTATTAAAGGATCACATATTTGAGCAAGGGGTGACATTGGATCTGAAAGATGGTGATCCATATTTTAAGGCGGTGCATATTGCTCCATGGAAGCCACTGATCCTTACAATGTTAAATAGCAGTTTAGGTGCTTCAAAAGATAAGGATGGTGATCATCAAGGGGCAGTTGAAATGCATCAGAACTCGTTAAGGATATATCGCAATTATCCGACTGCTTTTGTTAATTGGGGTGAAGCTTTAGCTTCACAGGCAGAGGTTTTGGAAAAACAGGGTAAAACGTTGGCAGCACGGGAGACGTATCAAGCAGCAATAGAAAAGCACAGGGAGGCATTAACATTGTATTCTGATATATCTGCGCCACATGTGGGGATAGGATATGCCACAGCCAAGATGAGTGAATTAAAAGATATTGATACGGATGCCCGTAAATCCTTACAAGCGCAAGCCGAGCAGGAATACCGGACTGCTATTCAAATCGATCCATTAAATGCGGTTGCTTGGTTCGATCTAGAAGCAATTATTATTAATTCACAGCGTTATCAGGATGAAATTGTATTTTATCTTCAGATGATAGCGCAAGCTCCTAAGTTGATGGATTCCATACGATGGAATAATTTAGGTTATGCATATGTTCAAACACATGCCCCCGCCAACCAAGCTAGAGATGCGTATTGGAAGGCATTAAGAATAAACCCTAAGAATGGTAAGGCGTGGTTTAATTTAGAAGCGTTATTGAAACAAATTAAAGATTATGAAGGTCAAATCTTATTAAATCAAAGCGATATAATACCGGATACAGTATCAAATTCTGTTAGATATAATAATCTGGGATTTGCCTATTTCTATTCTCAAAGAGAAGACCGTTTAGCGCAGGCCATAGCGGCATATAAAAAAGCAATTGAAGCGGATCCTAACAATCAGATAGCGCGTGATAATTTAGCGGAGATCGATCATTCTATGGCTGCTGCTCCGGGCGGCATTGATTTAAACGAGGATTTAGTCAATATGCGCATACATTCCCAGAATTCAACGGGGTGGGGGGGGCTCGTGTTGCAGGGGAAAGATATTGATATCTGGGGGCTGACCCCGGTGATCTTGAAGATCGCACATTTTGATCCACAAGAACTGCATTTTCTGCCATAATACGCTTCTGGAAAATCCTATGAACAACATTACAAATATCAATTATTGCTGGGGTAGTTTGATCGTTGAGGAATTGATCCGTCAGGGCGCGGATTATTTTTGCGTGGCGCCGGGATCACGCTCTTCACCGCTTGTGGTCAGCATTGCCCGCCACAAGAAAGCAAAGACTTTTGTGCATTTTGATGAGCGCGGACTGGCGTTCCATGCTTTAGGTTATTCTGCCGCTACCGGAAAACCAGCGGTGCTTGTTTGCACTTCCGGAACCGCGGCCGCGAATTTCCTGCCTGCGGTGGTAGAGGCTTCCAAGAAAAAATTGCCCCTGATTGTCATCACCGCGGACCGCCCGCCGGAGTTACGGCAAACCGGGGCCGTGCAGACCATCGATCAGGTGGGGATATTCGGAAAATACGCGGCATGGAACGTGGACATGCCCTGTCCGGACCTGAACATTAAGCCGGAATATGTTTTAACGACGATCGATGCGGCGCATTATCAGGCCGTGTCAAAAAGATCTGTCGTTCATATCAATTGCATGTTCCGCGAGCCCTTAACGCCGATCGAGGTCAAGACGGACTGGGCGGTTTATTTAAAAGGATTAAAACGATGGCTATCGAAGACAGAACCATTTACAAAATATCTTAAGGCCGGATCACTGCTTAACATAGAACAGCTTGATATTGCCGCGCATCAGATCAACGGTATCAAGAACGGGATCATTGTCGTCGGAAAGATCGAAGGGGATGCAGCCAGGAAAGCCGTGTTAGGGTTAGCGCAGCATTTGGGCTGGCCGGTGTTTGCTGATATATCTTCCGGTTTAAGGTTAGGTAATAAAGACAAGCGTGTGATCACCTATTTTGACCAGATATTGTTGAACCCGCCCAAAACCGCGATCGATGGCGTGTTACATTTAGGCGGGCGCATGACCTCAAAACGTTATTATGATTTCATTCAAAGCCAGGCACCGCAAACCTATGTGATGGTCTTAAATCACGGCTTACGTTCCGATCCGAATCATCAGGTGAGTTTGCGAGTGGAGGCGGGTGTTGAGCATTTTTGTAAAGGAATAAGTCCTTTAATTAACAAAAGAACGGATTCAGTTCTCTTAAAGTCCTTATCACAATTAAATGCGAATATCGACGCTAAGATCGACGCTTTCTTTGCGGATGATACCCGTGTAAGTGAACCAGGGGCGGCAAGACTAGTCTCGCAAATTTTGCCTAAAGGCAGTGGTTTGTATATCTCGAACAGCATGCTGATACGCGACATGGACATGTTCGCCGATCCCAAAGGCAACAGCGTGAACGTCTGCGGCAATCGCGGCGCTTCCGGCATCGACGGTTTGATCGCTTCCGCGATCGGTTATGGGCAAGGCTTGAAAGCACCGGTGACCCTGATGGTGGGGGATTTAGCCGCGTTACATGACCTGAATTCATTAGCGATGCTCAAAGATGTTCAGTATCCGCTGATCATTGTTGTGCTTAACAATGGCGGCGGTGGTATATTTTCCTTCTTACCGATTTCCAAAGAGCGGGATGTTTTCGAGAGATTCTACGGCACGCCGCATCCATTTACCTTCGCCAATGCCGCCGCCATGTTCGAACTAAACTATGCCCAGCCGCAAAGTGTTTCCGCATTTACCCAGGCTTACAGATCAGCTTTAAAGAACTCAACGTCATCCATCATTGAAATTATCACCAGTAGGGAAGAGAATCTAAAGATCCATCAGGTTTTGCAGTCAAGCTTCGGAAAGCAATAATGCTTATCTTTTTACTTATACTGTCTGTTATTTTGACTTTAGCAGGATTCCTGAGTCATTATGGATGGTGGTTTGACTTGGCTTCTCATTTCAGGTTGCAATATGCAGTAATTCAGTTTTTGTGCGTTATTCTTGGTGTTCTTTTAAAGAATAAGAAGGCATTGATCGTTTCAGGTCTATTTTTATTTATTAATGTTTCTCAAATATTGCCTTTGTATTTTCTATCAAGGCCCGTAGTAGCCAATGTCGGAAATATCGAAAGATTAAGAATTCTTTTTTTCAATGTTCATACAGAGAACACAGAACATCAAAAGGTGGAGCAGTATATTGAATCAATCAGTCCGGATATTCTAGCGTTGGAAGAAATTGATCAAAGGTGGTTTGATACATTATCCAAAGTGTTAGAAAAGTTTCCTTATAAGAAGTTTGTTTTAAGGAGAGATAATTTCGGTATAGGTCTTTTTAGTAAAATTCCTCCCTCGAAGATGGATATTCAATATTTTGGTTTGGTTGAAGTGCCAAGTGTTCTTGCAAAATTTTCAATTGGCAGAAAATCAGTCGATATATTGTTTACTCATCCGCTTCCACCTGCAACGCAACATTATTTTCAATGGAGGAATGAACAATTCTCTCAAATAGCGGCGTTAAGGTCACAATTTAATGATAATTTAATTGTGCTTGGTGATTTAAATACGACATCTTGGTCGTATTATTTTAAGGATTTTGTAGGGAGCATGAAGTTGCGAGATTCCAGAGCAGGATATGGCCTTCAAACCACTTGGCCAACCATGATGCCATTTCTTGGTATCACGATTGACCATTGTTTGGTGAGTCCTAATATTTATGTTTTGAAGCGTAAGATTGGGCCTGATCTTGGATCTGATCATTTTCCTGTTTATATAGAATTGGGTATTTAAGGCATTAGTTTTATAAAACTTAGCGCAAGGGGTGGGTATTCGACAGATGCGATTAAGGCGTGAGAAAGAATATGGCCCAAGCAAAGGTATATTTGATTAGATGGGAAATGCCTTAGGCGCAAAATATTTACCTTTATCTTATTCTTTCGAATACAAAAATCTTCGGCAGGTTCTTAGTTCTGGTGATAGAATGACCTTCCGTATCAAAGGATCGACCATTTTTCTAGAGGATTGAGTTATGAAATCTGATTTATCCAAAGATCTGAAATCGGACACACGTTATGTTGATTTTTTATCAGAAATAAAACAAAGAATTACTTCTGCCAGGGTCAGGGCTTCGCGGGCGGTTAATAAAGAATTGATCGGCTTATATTGGGATATTGGTAAAATTATCGTTGAGCGTCAAAAGCGGCACGGTTGGGGGCAAAGTATTGTCGAAAAACTTGCCAATGATCTTAATATGGATTTCAATGGGCTCGAAGGTTTTTCTCCCAACAATCTGTGGCGTATCCGTAATTTCTATCTTGCTTATAAGGGAAATTTGAAACTTGCACAGCTTGTGCAAGAAATCCCTTGGGGTCAGAATATCGTTATTCTGCAGATGGTAAAAGATTCCAGCGAGAGGGAATATTATGTTCGCGCGACATTTGAAATGGGTTGGAGTCGGAATGTTTTGCTTAACCAGATCAAAGCTGGGGCGTATCTTCATCAGAAAATGATTCCCAAACAACATAATTTCTCTAAAGCTTTACCGGTTCATTTGGCTGAACAGGCGGACGAGTCTCTTAAAAGTGTTTATAATCTTGATTTTCTGGGCATCACAAAACCGGTATTAGAACGTGAACTGGAATTTCGGCTTGTGGAAAAAGCGAAGCGATTTATGCTTGAACTGGGTAAAGGATTTACATTTATCGGGAATCAGTATCGTCTTGAGCTTAAGGACAAAGAGTATTTCGTTGATTTGCTTTTTTATAACCGTATTTTGAAATGCCTTGTAGCGGTAGAATTAAAGACCGGTGAGTTTGAAATTGAACATGCCGCAAAAATGGATCTTTATCTGGATCTTCTTAATGAACAGGTAAGGTTGAAAGACGAGAATCTTTCAATTGGGATAATTTTGTGTGTTAAAAGAGATTCTGTTGTGGTGGAATATGCGATGAGGCGAGCGGCTAATCCCATGGGTGTAGCAGAATACCGATTGACCACAAAACCTACCAAAGAATTGCGTAATATATTACCCAATGAAAAGAATATGAAAAGTCAATTGTTACTGGAAATACGGGGAAAAAAAGTCAAGGTTAGTACAAGTGTCTAATCAAAATATGAATTTTAACGAGATTGATTTTAATGATGAATTCGCTGCTGCCTTTGAAGCGTTGGAAAATACTAGTGAGAACTTGTTTATCACAGGCAAGGCGGGCACCGGTAAATCGACCTTGTTGCAGTATTTCCGTCACCGCACCCAAAAAGATATCGCGGTTTTAGCCCCGACGGGCGTGTCGGCGATCAATATCAAAGGGCAGACCATTCATTCGTTCTTTCAGTTCAAGCCCGACATCACCCCGCAAAGTGCGGCGGATATTCCTATCCGTAAGCAAAAACGGGAATTGTTCAAGAAATTGGATGCGATCGTCATTGATGAAGTCTCCATGGTGCGGGCGGATCTGATGGATTGCATGGATACGGTCCTGCGTATGTACGGGCCGGAATATAACAAACCTTTTGGCGGCATACAGATGATCTTTTTTGGCGACCTCTTTCAACTCCCGCCGGTGGTCATGCGGGAAGAGGAAGATATATTCCGCACTGCCTATAAGACGCCGTTCTTTT
>JANNCL010000201.1:0-9282 GCA_031386565.1 Candidatus Omnitrophota bacterium | reverse complement strand
AAATACTGCCCCATATCATGCAGCACCACTCTTCCGCCTAAGTAACTGGCCGTGACACAAAATAAATAATCCTTGAGAAATGGCATGCGGTCAAAACTCATATTAAAAAGCACATAACGCGGGCGCTTGGTGATCATCATCGTTACCAGCGCGAACCAGTATTTGATCATCTTGAAGATCTTATCAAAGGTCACTTTTTTATGCTTGGCATAAGACCAGAACTTGAGCTCCAGAAAAGTAATATCAAAAGCATTCACGAATGCACTTTCCATGAGCATTTTATACATCATGCTATGGCCAAAGTTAGGCGGAGGAAGAATGCCGCAGACCAGGATCTTTATTTTCGGGGCTGATTTCATCTTATGAAAGAATATTCTCTAAAATATGATCAATGTTATAGCGCGGTGTAAATCCCAGGTCATCCCAGGTCTTTTGGCAATCGATCAACACCGGATCGATAGTCCCAGCCTGCGCACTTATGTTTATTTTAGAAGAAGAATCACAGGCTGCAATGACTTTTAACGCCAAATCCTGCAACGTCACAATATCTGGATAAGCAGCATTATAAACAACGGACTTTTGAGGATACTGTAAAGCCCGCGCGATCACTTCGACAACATCGCGCACATCAATGTAGGTGATCGGTGTTCGAGGATTCACTGTTAGCTCCAAGGGCTGGTCTTGCTGTGCTTTGGCAATAAAAACAGGCAGAACAGCTTTAGGCGCCTGCCCCCTGCCTAACACATTGGCACTGCGGATGATCACCAGGCTCTTTCCCTTAAAATATTGGCGGCATAACACTTCGGCGGCTTCCTTGCTTTTTGCATACGCACTCAAATGTTGATCGTAGATCTTAGCCGTGGATAAAAAGATGAACTGGTCGCAGTTGATCCCCTCAATGACATGGCGTGTCCCTAAAACATTGACACGCTCGTACATGGCGGCATTCTTATCTCCAACGGAAGTGATATTATACGCCGCTAAATGAATGACCGCGTTGAAATGTTCCTGCAGTTTAAATGGTTGGGTGATGTCTAATGCCGCAGAAGTTGGAGCGACGACATTAAATCCGAGACTTTTCAATAACGCGCAACAATGCTGACCGACAAACCCATTGCCCCCGGTCACCAGAACGTTCATCGGGCTTGTTCCAGCTGACGCATGAGCACGGTGGCCTTGTACAGCGAATCAAAAGAACCGGCATCGGTCCACGTCGAGCGTAGGATGGAATAACTCAGCTGTCCCCCTTTTGCGTATAAGGACAACACATCGGTGATCTCATACTCGCCCCGCGGGCTTTTCTTTAAATGTTTCAAATGGGTAAAAACTTCCGGCAGGAACATCCACAAACCCGTATTAACAAAATCAGACTTTGGTCTCTTAGGTTTTTCCACAATATCGACGATCTGTTTTCCTTTGAATGATACCACCCCGTAATTTTGGGGATCATCAACCTTGGCGATCAGGATCTTGGCTTTAAATTCTTCTTGGTGTTTCTTGAAATCATCGACGAATTCCGCCACGTTCTCACTAACCACATTGTCCCCCAGCACAACCATGAAGGGTTCATCCCGCACAAAATCTTCAGCTAATAACAATGCCGCCCCGGTGCCGCCATTACCCTCTTGTATCTCATAGCTAAAATGCGCGCCCCAGCTCTTACCGGAACCTAATAACTGGAAAAAGTCACCGATATGTTCCCCGCCGGTGACGATCAAGATATCTTTAATGCCGGCATCGATCAAGGTCTGCAGCGGGTAATAGATCATCGGCTTCTTATACACGGGAAGCAAATGCTTATTGGTGACATTGGTCAATGGCTTAAGCCGCGTCCCAGTACCGCCGGCTAAAAGAACACCCCTCATTTTTTATCCCCCCAGAAACCGGTGTAATAGCGGCTGTCCATTTTTTCGCGGGCCATGGCGATCCAGGCCGGATTGTTGCGGTACCAGGCCACCGTCTTTTCCAATCCCTGCTCGACATTATACTGTTGTTTCCATCCAAGTTTTTTTAGTTTACTGCAATCAATGCTGTAGCGAAAATCATGTCCGGGGCGGTCCTGTACATACTTGATACTCGACTCATCCTTGCCCATCAAAGCCAAGAGCTTACGGGCGATCTCAATGTTAGGCAATTCTTGTTCGCCGCCGATATTATAAAGCTCGCCGCTCTTGCCCTGCTCGATCAACAGATCAATGCCGCTGCAATGATCATCAACGAACAGCCAATCACGGATCTGCTGACCTTCGCCGTAAACCGGCACCTGCTGGCCTTGCAATAAATTAGTGATGAACAACGGGATCAACTTCTCCAAGAAAGCCCTGGGCCCGTAATTATTGGACGCACGGGTGACAATGACCGGCAATCCATAAGTGACAAAGAAACTATACGCCAAACGATCCCCGCCTAATTTCGACGCCGAATAGGGATTACGCGGCCTCAGCTCTGAGGTCTCCGTAAAACTCCCTTCCATGATCTGGCCGTAGACCTCATCGGTCGAGATCTGAATGAAACGTTTCAGGTCTTTTAAATTCCTCGCTTCCTGCAACAGCGTAAAAACACCCAGCACATCCGTCTTAAGGAATGAATCCGGATCCGCGATAGAACGGTCGACCGCGGACTCCGCCGCGAAATTAACGACCACATTCACATCCTGCATCACCTGCTTGACGATCACCGGGTCATTGATGTCCCCTTTAACAAAGGTGAAATTCGGATATTGTTTTAACTCCTCCACCGTCAGTGGATGGCCGGCATAGGTCATCTTATCTAAAACAGTGACTGAAATATTTTCATGATGTTTATACAGATAATGCACAAAATTACTCGCAATAAAACCCGCTGCACCAGTAATAAGATATTTATTCGCCATTAAAAAGCATCCTTGTTTGAAGACCTAATATTTTTGAAAAAAACTTTTTTAAAAATATCAAAAATATTCGAGTCTAATGATTGTTGGGGATGAGATCAGTATATTTTCATCAATGCCGTTAGGCATTGTTTAACCGCTTCCATTTCCATCGCAGTACGCGATTCATGCGTTAACGTGGCTACATGAGGGGTTAAAACAACATTAGGCTCATCGCATAATGGCCCCTGATACGGTTCATTTGAAAAAACATCCAATGCAGCACCAGCAACGTGCCCTTCTTTTAATGCATCAATCATTGCCACTTCATCAATAAGTGTTCCTCTTGCTGTATTCACAAGCATCACACCCCTCTTCATCATCGAGAAATGTTTCTTGGAAAGACGTATCACCTGACCTTCGATCGCTGTTACGTGCAAGGTAATAAGGTCACTTACACTCAATAACTGATCAAGGTCCACGCACTCCACACGATGAGCCCTAGCCCAAACCAAATCTGGTTTAATATCAACGGCGATGACCTTGCAATCTAGGCGGATCAATAATTCCGCAACCCTGCGGCCAATCCGGCCCAGGCCAATAACCCCAATTGTTTTTCCCGCCAATTGTAACCCTGTATGCTTTTCCCATTGCTTGCGGTGCATGAGAGAAGAATGAAGGCTGACTTTCCGTAAAAGATCAAGAATCATCGCGAGCGTCATTTCCGCTACGGGCTGAACAACAGCATCTGGAGTATTTAGTATTTTGATCTTTAAATGTTGGGCTTCTTTTAGATCAATATTATCAACCCCAACTCCACAGCGACTAATACATTGCAAACCTGGTAAAGCACGCAGAACCTCGGCATCATACGGCTCAAGACCAGCAATCACCGCACTTGAACCAGCTACTTTTGCGATCACTTGAGCTTTATCAAGACGTTTTCCGGTCTGATTAATCTCAACTCGATAACCGCTTGCTTTTAGCAGCTCAATCGGCTCATGTGAAGATTGGGCAAACGTTGATAACGCTACGTAAATCTTCTTAGCACTCATCGCAGTGACAGTATCCCTTCGAAAATCTTGCGTTGAACTGGATCATTTTTCAAAATATCCTCAACAATCCCCACATCATCTGGACGGTCAACGCCAACAGAACGTCTAGGATCAACAACGCCATAAATAGGGTAACGATGTTCTAAAATTCTTAAAAAATCAACTGATTCAACGATCTCAAGGGGTGTTGGTGCAAGGTTAGAAAACTTGGTCAAAAAATATTTTGTAAATGCTGACAATCCCGTTTGACGATAGACCGGGCATTGGCTTTGCACACGCACATGCGGCACGGCCGCTCGAGAAAAATATAATACTTGTGATGTTGTATCCATCAACGCTTTGACAATATCCACATCTAAAATATCTTTAGGATCCGTAATTGGTGTCAGCAGATTGGAGCAAACAAGTTTGTCATTAGCCAATAAAGGCGTTACTAATTTCTCAATAATACTGCCATCAAATAACGGCTCATCACCTTGAACGATCACAACGATATCCGCGTCGATATGCGCAGCTGCTTCTTCCACCCGATCTGTACAACGCAAATGGGTATCCTTAGTCATGACTGCTTTACCGCCGTGAGCGTGCACCGTATCGATGATTGCTTGATCACAAGTCGCCACCACCACATCATCAAGGATGCCGCTAAGCAACGTACGGCGACGGACATGCTCAATCATGGGCAGATTTAATATCTTCGCCAATGGTTTGCCGGGAAAACGTGATGCGGCCATGCGGGCCGGGATAATGGCGACAATGCGTTTTTTCATTGCGGCATCACCCCGCAGTCCACATTCAATGATTGCCCGGTCACCGCCGATGCCCCCTCTGAAGCTAAGAATAAACATACTTCCGCGACTTCGTATGTGGTCGGTAAACGTTTCAATGCTGTCTGAGTTAAAGTGAATTCTTTTAAATACGCGGCAACATCGCTGCCGTTGGCCGGAGAACTTTTTTCTTTCAGGGCTTTTAGCACGCCGGGCGTTTCAACATACACTGGGCACACCGCATTGACCCGGATGCCTTTGGGGCCTAATTCTTTGGCCAAAGCCTGTGTCAGGCCGACCACACCGAATTTTGCCGCGCAATAGGCGCTATTATGCGCACTGCCGCGTTTTCCAGCGAGGGACGCGATATTGATTATCGAAGCACCGTACTTTAAATAACGCAGGGCTGCCTTAGCCCCCCAGAATGCTCCTTTTAAATTCACATCCAGCATTTCGGATAAAAATGTTTCATCGATCTTGGCCAAAGGTTTCCATTGCGAAAATCCGGCACAATTAATGATCACATCCAACCGCCCGCTTTGGGCCGCTGCCTGTGTCATGAGCGTTTCAACATTTTTTAAAGAACGCACATCGCATGGAATAAAAACCGCACGGGAACTTAAATGTTTAAGGACACCAGCAGGCTGACGGGCCGCAACGACCACCCGGTAATTCGCCCGGTCAAAAGCCTGAGCTATCCCCAACCCTATACCGGAGGTGCCACCGGTGATCACGACTGTTTTTGGTATAGTATTTTTCATATGGTCATGCACGTAAAGCCGCCGTCGACATGCACCAGAGAGCCGGTCACGAAACCGGACGCATCTGACGCCAGCCATAGGACAGCGCCAACTAATTCCTGCGGTTTCCCATAACGCCCCATGGGGGTATGGCTTAAAATAGCTGCCTGCCGTTTGGCATCGATAAAATGTTTCATGCTCCATTGCGTCGGAAAGAACCCGGGACGCAGGGCATTGACCCTGACCCCGTGCGGAGCCCATTCCCGCGCTAAATTCTGTGTTAAGTTGGCCACACCTGCTTTGGCCACCGAATAGGTAAAAGCTTTCGATAACGGAGGACCAGAAGATACGGAAGCTAAATTGATGATGGAACCGCTTTGCCGTTTGATCATATGCGCGCCAAAGACCTGACAGCCAAAAAGGGTCGCCGTGGCATGACTGTCAAAGATCGCCTGCCATTCATCTTTGGTTATATCCATGACCGGTGTTGGAGCATTGATGCCCGCACCATTGATCAAAATATCTACTTTTTTGAAACGTTTGATCACCGCATCACAAAGTGTTTGCATGGAATCTTTGCTGGTGACATCAACGGCACAGGCCATCACTCCCGTCGTTAAATTTCGCAATTTTTTAGCAACCCGATTTGCAGCATCAATGTTTTTATCCGCAATGACAACCTTAACACCACAACGTGCCAACCCCTCGGCCATGGCAGAACACAAATGACCGCCGCCTCCGATGATGACCGCGACTTTTCCGTTTAACTTAAAAAGTTTAGATAAATGATCTGACATTAGATATTCCTCGTGTTCCCGATAAACCGATCCCCGTCAGCCCAACCTAAATGAGACGCCGGCCTCACCGATTCCGCGATACGGTTAAAGATTTTTGCCAAACCTTTCCTGGCAGGCAACCGCGGCAGACCCCACGTTGCCGCTTCCTTTTGAATAAGAACCTTCAATGTGCTCGCTAACGCATCAGTTACCATGCCCTTGATCCTAGCACGCTCGATGAGCGCAGACGCATAATCAGGCAACCGGTAAACCATCGCGACGATGATAATTTTAACAATTTTCTGGGAAATATCTGTTCTTTGTTCTAAATCCCACGCGCTTATCAAAGCTTCAATATTTCGTAAATACAATGCATCACCGAATACTAATTGGCCGCGGCCAATGTAACCCGTAAATTCTGTACGTTTCCAGAAAGCTCGCCGCAGATCCATCAATTCAAAACCTTGAGCCGTTAGAAAAGCATGCACGTCTCCAAATAATGGCTGGCCTTGATATAAAGGCAAAAACTCTGCCTCTACTTCAACACCACAAATTTCCCTTAAACTTGCCCTTGCGCCATTTAGGATATCAAGCTCACTGCCTTGAGTATCTAACTTGATAAAGTCCGCAGATCTTAAAGCCGCGCTGCTTAAGGCATCATCTAGTGTCTTTACCCGATCTTTACTCACCATCACTTCTTCGACAGTTTGATAACGGCTGGCGTCGGGAAAGGCTTCCAAGACAGACATGTTGGGCGGATAAAGCGATGATTTTCCCTGATCTTTGGCAATAAAGAATCGCACATCTTGTGAAGAATGGTGTAATACGTAAGGCAAATAGGTTAAGCGGTCATTAGATTTAAGTTTCACGAACTCGCGTTGGTCTGGCTCAAAGGCAACAATACGGCAATAGTCTGAGACCGCTTTCCAATAAGAAGACAGTCCTCCCATCGCCCCAACATCGATATAAACCAATGGGTTTGCTGGATCAAGATGCGTTGATAACAATTTAATAATACTCATACCAGCGCCTTTAAATAACCTAAAATTTGTACCATGTCACCAAACATGCGTGGTGCCTGTAATCCCATACCGCTCTGACGGCCAATGAAATCAACGCCTGCGGCACTTGCGCTCGTATAATCACCTTGGGAATCTCCGATAAATACTGCTTCTTTCTTAGTAATATTTTCCAAGGCAATGATTTCATCAATTGCCGCTTTTTTACTACCTGTTACCGTATAAATCTTTTTAAAATATTGGACTAATCGTCGATGGCTTAAAATTTCATCAATATCTGCTTTAGGATTGATCGTCACCAAATACAACGGCACGCGCCCAGCAAAATGATCTAGAAACTCTTGAGCTCCAGTTACCATCGGACAAACCGCGATCTGTTCGGTACAAAACTGAGAAAACTGTTCTCCCAAGCGCTGTTCCGTGGCAGCATCATACGGTTTTCGTAAGATTTGCTCGTACACATGACGGAATTTCTCAAAACGGATCGCCGTCACCTGATAATGATACGTCATGATGGCATCTAAATGCTGAGGATAGTCCGCAAAAACCGCTGCAAATGCCTTGTCTTTTATTGAATTGGATTCAACGATGACCCCATCAAAATCCAGGATGATCGCTTTATAAACCGGCGATGTCATTGCGCCTTGCCGCCGCCCATTTCCACAGAATAAAAACATCTGAGGAAAGGATGGTGAACGTATAGCCTTTTGCTTGAGCTTCTTTCATGTTTTGTAAATTTGGCTCAACAAGTTGATTCCCGCAGGCCTTACCCATCTTGCGGCAGGCCTCAACCACTCGCAAACCAGCTTCCACAACTTTAGGATGATCAATTTGACCAGGAATTTTTAATGAACCAGAAATGTCATAAGGCCCAACCATCACCCCATCTAACTCGTTGATCTTTAAGATCTCGTCGATGCCATTGACCGCATCAATGCTCTCGATTTGTGCAATCAAAATGGATGATTCATTCCAAGTGCTGGTATACTCTGCAAAATCAACACCATACCCTTGGGCGCGGGACACGCCGAATCCGCGTTTACCGACTGGCGGGTATTTTACCCACTCAATCATGGCATGGACATCATCGGGATTATTGACCATGGGAACAATCAAGCCATCCGCACCAGAATCTAAGATCCGACGGGCCATTTCTTTATTATGAGAAGCGATCCTAGGCAAACACACCACCCCCGCGGCATTGCAAGCGGCAATGATGCGCTGGCTTTGTTCTTGGGATATGGTGCTATGCTCAAGGTCGATCCCTAAAAATTCAATCCCACTGGCACATAAGATTTCCGTGATGCTTGGATGCGCCAACGATGTCCAACCGCCATAAATTTGCTGGCGCTTTTTTAATTTTTCTTTAAGAATCTTGCGTTTTTCTAGAACAGAATCCATATTTAGCCTTTAGCCCATAATGACATATGTTTCATATGTTTTCATAATAGCCATTCCTTCCAGCAAGGCAACAAATTTTTTCGGCAAAAGGATATTCACTTTATTTTTCTTTAAAAATGCAACGGTATCACGCGGAACAATAACCCCTTGATTAAGAGACGTTATCAAATCCTGGCAATATTTTAAACGTTCATCGGCAATGGCAAACATCGCTGGGTCCAAATAAAAATGAGCCTTGTCACTTGTAAATTTTGATTTCATCGCCACCCAATTAAAAAATTGATCTTCTACCAAATGTGAAGATCCTTTAGGTTGACTCAACATCATAAAAATACGATCCTGCGGATCTTTTCTTAATTCAAGCAAAATTGATTTAAATTCTGGGTCAATAAATCTGCCGTGTGACCATTTATTAAAAACAGGTGTCGTATGCCTTACCTCTTGGACTTTTTTTACCATATTCATCAAACTTAAAGAAAAAAGGAGCAGCAACAAGACGAAATATTTTCCCTTACCCTTAAAATACAACACGATTTGATTCGGGCATATCCTCAATATTCGCGCACACAAAATATCAATCCCATGAACCATTACTTGACGCAACTTGCCATCAAAAAGCAAAACGATTAAAAGCATATAAAGCCCGATTAAAAAGAAAACCGAATGCGGGTTGCGG
>JANNCL010000153.1:0-4621 GCA_031386565.1 Candidatus Omnitrophota bacterium | reverse complement strand
GTACTCATGGTGCGACGATAGGGCAGATCAATGAAGATGAAGTGTTCTATTTACAAAGCCGCTGCATCTCTAAAGAAACTGCTACTCAATTACTATCACGCGGTTTTATTGATGAGATCATCAATACCATCAAGCTTGATGGGGTGCGTAATAAAATAAACCATTGGCTGACGGTTAAATTCCCGCAAGTCAAATTGTAAGGTCATCATTCATGTCATATTTGGATGTTCAAAAGATCCGGAAGGATTTTCCAAACTTAGGTGTCAATATTTACGGAAAACCGCTGGTTTACCTAGACAATGCGGCCACAACGTTGAAACCGAACGTTGTCATCAATGCGGTGACCGAGCATTTGACACATGGTGTTTCTAATGTTCACCGCGGAGTTCATTACTTGAGTGAACAGGCAACGCTCAGTTTTGAAGATGCCCGACAAAAAGTAAAACACTTTATAAATGCACGCCGTATCCAGGAAATTATTTTCACCCGGGGAGCAACGGAATCGATCAATTTAGTGGCACAATCTTATGGTCGGAATACCTTGCAAGAAGGTGATGAGATCATTATTTCACAAATGGAACATCATTCGAATATCGTGCCATGGCAGATACTGTGTCAACAGGTTGGCGCTATCCTCAAAGTGGTCCCGATAAATTCCAGCGGAGAATTCATTTTTGATGAATATGTTAAATTATTGTCTTCTAAGACGAGGATCGTCAGTATTGTTTATGTGTCGAATTCTTTGGGTACTGTCAATCCTGTTAAACGGATCATTGATGCGGCCCATCATAAGGGCGCGTTGGTAATGGTTGATGCCGCGCAAGCGGTCTCTCATGAGGCCATCGATGTACAGGCACTAAATTGTGACTTTTTGGTTTTCTCCGGGCATAAGGTCTTTGGACCGACAGGTGTTGGCGTTTTATATGGTAAAGAATCCATCCTGGAGGATATGCCTCCGTATCAAACCGGTGGTGACATGATCCGAACCGTCAATTTTTCAGGGTCAACCTATAACAGTCTACCATATAGGTTTGAAGCAGGAACTCCGGCCATCGCGGAAGTGATCGGGTTAGGCGCGGCCCTTGATTATGTGAGCTCTATTGGTTTTGAGGCAATGACTAAACATAAGGAAGAATTATTAGCTCACGGAACAAGGGTATTATCCATGATCTCCGGGCTTAGGATCATAGGGACGGCTTCTATTAAAACTTCGATCATATCATTCACGGTGGAAGGTGTGCACCCGCATGATCTAGGGACGATCGTTGATGAAGAAGGGGTGGCTATTCGTACTGGTCACCATTGCACCCAACCGGTGATGGAATTTTTCGGTATCCCCGCCACTGCCAGGGCGTCGTTGGCATTCTATAATACACAAGATGAGATCGATGTTCTGGCTAAAGCGATCGTAAAAGCAAAGGCAGTTTTTCATGCGTGATGAGCTATATCAGCAAACAATATTAGAACATAATCGCCATCCCCGTAATTTCCGCAAAATGACGGATGCTACATATTCCGCGGAGGGTTATAATCCTCTATGCGGGGACCATTTGTGGGTTTACATCAAGTTAGACCAACAACAGCTGATCCAAGAAGTGAGCTTTGAAGGTTCAGGCTGTGCCATTTCAAAAGCTTCCGCTTCCATGATGACGGCGGCCCTTAAAGGCAAGACCATCGAAAAAGCAAATGTCTTATTTCACGAATTCCACGACCTGGTCATTGGTAAGCTTGATCCGCGAACACAACCCCATCATTTAGACAAACTGGCGGTATTCTCCGGTATTTGGCAATACCCGTCCCGGGTAAAATGTGCCTCATTAGGCTGGCATACTTTGCATGCTGCTTTAGAAAAGAAATCAACTGTATCCACGGAATGATCTTAGACCAATTTAAAAGGCCTTTAAGGGATCTTCGCATTTCGGTCATTGATCGTTGTAATTTTCGTTGCCCTTATTGCATGCCTGCGGAACAATTTCATCATAGTTATCAATTTCTTAATAAAAATGAGTGGTTATCATTTGATGAGATCGAACGATTGGCCCGAATTTTTGTTGCGCTGGGGGTTCGAAAATTACGTCTTACCGGGGGAGAACCGTTGCTCCGTCCGGATGTCGATCTTTTAATAAGCAGATTAAATATGATCAAAGGTGTTGAGGATCTGGCTTTAACAACCAATGGTTCTCATTTATCTAGCTGGGCAATTCGATTGAAACGATCTGGGTTAAGGCGTTTGACCATAAGTCTAGATACATTGCATAATCAAATTTTCAAGTTTTTAAGCGGGAACCAAGGGAATGTAACGGATGTGTTGTCTGGCATTAAAGCGGCAGAAACGGCCGGATTTAAACGTATTAAGATCAATTCGGTCATTATTCGCGGGGTAAATGACGGAGGGATATTGGATCTTGTGCGTTATTTTAGGGGAAGCGGGCATGTCCTGCGTTTTATTGAATACATGGATGTTGGCAATCAGAATAATTGGGAACTAAAAAGCGTGGTGACAACACAAGAGATCTTGAATATTATCAACCCAGAATTCCCACTTAAAAATATTGGCGGAACGGATGATGGGGAAACTTCCCAGCGTTATACGTTCCTGGACGGAGCAGGGGATGTTGAATTTATTTCCTCTGTAAGTCATGCTTTTTGCGGTACATGTAATCGTTTAAGACTTTCGGCGGAAGGAAAGATGTATACCTGTCTGTTCGCCACTCAAGGGACGGATCTGCGTGATATCTTAAGAAAAGGATCTTCCGATGATACCATTCAAGCCAGGATCCAGATGGTGTGGATGGCGCGACAAGATCGGTATTCTCAAGAAAGGCCCCAAAATCGTAAAGTCAGTTCAGGTCCTAAGGTCGAGATGTATCATATTGGGGGATAAGTAGATGGGCTTGATCAAAACTAAATTTGTTTTTTGATTTATTGTAGTATATACTTCCTATGTCCTGAGTAAGTAGGAACGATCTAAAAAAATATGAATTATATTGCCATTTGTTTAAAAATTTCAAAAAGCATTTTGATCTTAGCGGTGTTCTTAATTTGCGCTTCTAGAGTAAGCTTTGCCACACCTACTTCCGAGAATACCCGACAAATTACCCAAGATTTTGCGAATACGATCAAGAGATTATCGGATAAAAAGACCGGTATTTCCCCTAGTCATTATGGCCATCCTGGCTATGAATCATTATCATTCCTTTATGACATTACGGTGAATGCCATGGTATTGAAGGTTGCCGGGCAGCAAAGGGCGGCTGAAAGGATCATGGATTATTTTGCGGCACGTTTGGAAATACCCAGCGATGAAGTGATGCAAAAGCAGGATTCAAATCAAATATTCGGAATATTGAAGGTATTCAAACCTGAAACTAAATCCCTTGGATTCGTGAATTCGATCAATTTAAGTTCGGAGCATAGTGAAGGTCGTGGACAATTGGAGTATTTAACGACCCCGGGTCCTGTTTCTTTTATGATCATGGCTTTTTTACAGATCAATAGTAAGAAATATTTACCTCAAGCTTTAATATTAGGCAAGACCATGTTGTCTATGCAGCGTAAAGATGGGGCGATATTTGATGGGGACAGGTTCAAACAAAAAGTGCACACGGAACCTCATGTTGATGCCGCAAATGCTTTCTTTCAATTGTATGACGTGACCAAAGATAAGCAGTGGAAAGAAGCTGGTGATAAAGCAGTAAACTGGTTTAAAAGTAATGTATTTATAGGGAAAAATAAACAGATATATCAAGGAGTATGGGAAAACGGTCCTAACACGATATTCGCAACTGATGTTTATTCATGGACGATGGCTGGTAGGTTCGGGGATTTTTTCTCAATTGCAGAGCTGGAGGGTGTTACCGATACGATGCTAAAGAATTGTTTAGCAAGAATTGACTTAGAGTTACCGGGAGGCGGCAGGCAAAGCCTGGTGATGACAGATTTTGCGGATTCTTTAGATACCCGGATCAAAAATCAACGCAAGGGCTTTCATCCAATGGGTTCCCCTGAATGGTCGGGGGGCGTTATTTTGAGTTTGCAAAAGAATGCTGTCAGATTCTGGGACAATGGTTATCAAGGAAAGGCGAGATTTTATAAGGCGCTGGCACAGATCCTGGAGACAGAAGTATTAAAGTCCGGATATCATGTCAAAGGAATGTTGATGTTCCCATACGCTACTGGACAGGATGTGGAAGTAGGTCATGGATGGAAAACACCGTATTTTTATGTTAAATCTCTTAAAGATCCTGTACAGGGAGGCAGCTTAGTCGGTGGTTGGCCGATCTTCCCGATGAATGGGTTTAATCCGTTTATTCTGAATGATATGTATCGAGCAACTTATGACACGATCAATTTGTCAGAGATGTATCAGGAAAAAGCCCAAAAATATATTGATAGCATTGTTCTTCACCATACATATGTAGAGCCCATTACTGTTGAGGTAAAGATCGATAAACGGGATCAAATTGTTGAACCAGGGGAATTTAATACTGTTGCCTGGAAGGCCTTTAATCGCAGAGATTACAAAGAGTCTATTATTTGGGCACGCAGGGTTATTGAAGATGAGAAGTGGATCGAATTAGCCAAGCGTGAAGAAAAGATCAAAGCAAAGAAGCTGGGAGGT
>JANNCL010000151.1:0-2456 GCA_031386565.1 Candidatus Omnitrophota bacterium | reverse complement strand
TGGACACCTCGATCGCTCTGATCGATCCTAACTCGGATATCATTGGCGTTAGTATCATGTTCTCCCAGGAATGGCCTTTCGTGCGGGAGTACATCAATAAAGTGCGCGCTGCCCTGCCTCATGCCATCATCGTTATTGGCGGTGAACATCCGACATCCATGCCGGAATATTCTATGAATGACTGCCCCGCGGTTGATTATATCGTCATGGGCGAAGGGGAATTAACGTTCCTGGAATTATGTTATAAATTAAGGACCGGGCAGGATATTACAGCAATACGCAGCATTGCTTATCGCCGGGACGGAAAAGTTGTACGTTCAGGCCAGTTAAGCCGCATCGCGGACATCAAAAAAATGCCCTGGCCTGCCTGGCATTTGATCGATCTTGAACCCTATTTTCAACCAAACTTCACCATGGGCATTTCGCATGGCCGCAATATCGCCATGATCGCTACCCGCGGCTGTCCATATCAATGCACCTTTTGTTCCAATCCAACCATGTGGACCACGCGCTACACCATGCGCGATGTCGTCGATGTCGTTGATGAGATCGAATTCTATATCAAGAAATATAATATCAACAGCATTGATTACTATGATTTAACAGCGGTGGTCAAGAAGGAATGGATCTTAGAACTTATCGCGCAGCTTAAAAAACGCCATATCAAAATGGTGTGGCAGCTGCCGTCAGGGACGAGATCAGAAAGCTTGGATGAAGAAGTCTTGGCCGGCTTAAAAGATACCGGCTGTGAATTTGTGGTGTATGCCCCCGAGAGCGGTTCTCAGCGCACGCTGGATATGATCAAAAAACGGGTCAGCCTGGAAAAACTTGAAAAGTCTGTCACCATGGCCCTTGCCAAAGGACTGGTCGTTAAGATCAATTTCATCATCGGCTTTCCATTCGAGGACCGGATGGATATTTTTAAAACATTGCTCTTTGCCTGGAAATTAGCGCTGCTCAAAGCCCAAGACTGCAACATCAGCCCGTTCTCACCGTACCCCGGGAGTGAACTATTCGTGGAATTGGAAAAGCAAGGCCGTTTAGGTAAGATCAACGATAATTATTTCAAAAGCCTGATCACTCAATTCGATCTCACCGTCCCTTCTTCTTTCTGCAAGAAGGTCAGCGGCGTTGAATTGATGATCTACCGCTCGATCGGCTTCGCCGTCTTCTACACCTTAAGTTACCTGCGCAGCCCCTCAAAGATAGTCCGCCTGTACAAAATGTGGTTTACCAACGAACCCTTCAAAGCCCACAGCCTATTTGAACAACGGATATTCGACATCAAAGCCCGAAGGCATTAGGTCTCCACCTTTAAGTTAAATCGTCTATTTAGGGTAAAATATTTTAATATTGCCAATCGGTAAGGTTATGCTATCCTTTAAGCAAGGGGACATCAAACGAAAGGATTATTAGAATGGATAAATTAATTCTCCATAATATCATTGAAAAAGAAAACGGTCTGTACTCTGCTTTATGCTTGGAATTGGACGTTGCTTCTCAAGGCAAAACCGTGCAGGAAGCCCGAAAGAATTTGCATGAAGCGGTCGAGTTATACCTAGAAGAGGTTGTAGAGTCCGGCGAAGAAAAAGACTTTATCCCCCGTCCGGCCCCTCGTTCAGAATGGATTAAATTTTTCAAATCCGAAGCCAAAACTTTAGGCAAAAGATTAAAAAATTCCCGTTTGCATCACCACCTTCAACAAAATGACATTATTTATACCGCCTGATAATGAATTGTTCCAGCAGAGATATTGAAAAAATCCTTCACAAACATGGTTTTACCTTTTTACGCCAAAAAGGAAGCCACAGACAGTTTAGCGGATTTATCAAAGGCAAGAAACGAAGAGTAACGGTCATTACTAATCAAAAGAATTTTGCCACTGGTACATTTAAAAGCATGGTTCGTCAATCAGGGCTTTCCGAAGAAGAATTTATTGCTTAAAGATGAATAAAAAAGACGTTGTAAACATCTTGAAGCATCTATTTGATAAATCCTTGTGGCAAAGATCGTATTATGATCATGTCTTTAATAACCCTCTACAGTGGTCAATGGATGCTGAGAATCCGTATCGAAAGTAAACCTTAAAGACCGGGCCGACATAAAGTCGGCCCCTACGAAAAAGCTGATGCATTGATTTCGGGCGTCCCAGTGTGGAAGTAAGGAGGCCCCCACTCTCTAGGCGCTTCAGCGACCACCTAACACAGAAAACTTCACCCAAAACTTTTCAGCCACAAGAAGATAAAATGCTATACTTAATCATTGAGAGACAACCCTAGGAGCGCGCATGGATCCAATCTTTATGTTCCTTTTTTCTGTCTATATCGCAACACTTGTTTTTATCAATTTTAGCTCACTTAAAAATCTTACGTCCAACCGCCCTTTCCGTATCGCTGCATACACGATCGGCTTCTTACTTTTTGGGCTTATGAACGGCTGCCATGGACCAATGCTCG
>JANNCL010000089.1:0-8763 GCA_031386565.1 Candidatus Omnitrophota bacterium | reverse complement strand
CGGGAAAAGACCTCCGGGCGTACGGAAGAGATACAACGCTTGGTCGGACGCAGCTTGCGTTCGGTCGTAGACATGAAACAATTGGGCGAACGCACCATCCGCATCGATTGCGATGTATTGCAGGGCGACGGCGGGACACGTACGGCCTCCATTACCGGCGGGTTTATTGCTTTGGCGGACGCGCTATTATGGATGAAGAAAAAAGAAATGGTCCCGGTTATACCCATACGTGATTATATTGCCGCGATCAGCGTCGGTATTTCCAACGGGGTGCCGGTATTAGACTTAAATTATATCGAAGATTCTAAAGCCGCCGTGGATATGAACATTGTCATGGTAGGCAAAGGGCAGTTCGTGGAAGTGCAAGGCACCGGCGAAGGCGGGACATTTTCCGATAAAGAAATGGCCGCGCTCATTGTGTTGGCTAAAAAAGGCATCAAAGAATTGATCGCGATCCAGAAAAAACATTTGCCAGGGTTAAAGTTCTAAATGAAAGAATTGATCGTTGCTTCGCGTAATAAGGGTAAAGTCGCCGAGATCAAAGAATTGCTTCGTGGCCTTCCCTATAACGTCACCTCATTGCTTGAATATCCTGATCTGCCCGATGTTATCGAGGACGGGAAGACCTATCGGGAAAATGCCTTGAAAAAAGCGGTTCAGATCGCTAAGTTAACCGGCAAAATGACCATTTCTGACGATTCCGGTCTGGAGGTCAAAGCGTTGGGTTATGCCCCGGGTATTTATTCTGCGCGTTTTGCGGGTGAGGGCGCAAGTGAACAGGATAAGAATCGGAAATTATTTAAAATGCTGCAAGGCGTCCCGTTAGCCAGGCGGCAGGCGAGATACCGCTGCGTGATCGCTTTTGTCGACGGGAAAGGGCGGGAGATCGCGGTCGTGCAAGGCACGTGCGGCGGATTGATCGCATTGAAAGAACAAGGCAGTAATGGTTTTGGTTTCGACCCATTATTCTTACTCAAACGTTACAACAAAACTTTTGGTGAACTACCCCCATCAGTTAAAGCCAAAATATCCCACCGCGCAAGGGCGTTGAAAAAATTCCGCGCTATTATTGAAAAATACCGATCGTCTTGATGATGCTGTTGATCACTTGCGGCACGGAGATCTTTTTGTCGAATTTCGGTGCGGTGATCTTGTCATGGATGTGGATGTTTAAGGTGCGCAGGACTTGTTCCGCGATCGGCGGTATAACGCCGGTGGTCATGTCCACGCTGACGTGCAGATCGCACATTTGATTCAGGTTCACCCAACCTTCTGTTAATAGCACGATCGTCGGACTGATCAAACGCAGGTTATCGGTGGTGATCTTCTGTTTCTCAATGGTGAAGTTGCCTTCTACGTCCGTGATCGTTAATTGGCCTAAACGCATCACTTCATTCAGGACGCCAAGCAAGCCTTCGAAGAACTTGAATTCCGTTAAGAATCCTTCCCTGATCGCTAGCGATCCTTTGCCAGTGATATTTTTGATATCGGCAATTTTCCCATTGTTGACTGCGGTCAGATAGAATTTTCCTTTAATGTTCTTATCTTTTATCGAGGGGATATCTTTCTTTAAAACCTGCAGATCAAGTGCGTCAATATTAAGGGCGATATCAAAGGGCATGGCGGCGTCGTTTAGATCCAGGTTGATGACATTGTGTATCTTGCCGGAATAGGCATTGGCATCGGCGGTTGAATTGGATAGTTTGCCGTCATGCTGGTTTATTGTAAGGACCAGGTCGTCTAAATGGTAGCCCATGATCGTCAGATGGGGAGATTTGATCGTGGCTTTCGACGTTAGGTTTTTCCAATCAGTGATATTGCCGGCAAAATGTCCGTCGATGGCAAGATCGCCTTTCAATCCCAAGGTCTCGAACTGTTTGCGTTGATCTTCAGGTAATAAGGGTAATGCTTTTTCGACTTTCAATTTTATTGTTGTTTGCAGATCAATTACTGGGGGCTGACCGGAAGGTAAGGTAAGCGAGCCTTTGGCATCAAAAATGATATCAAAATATTTCCCGATAAGCTTCGAGATGTTCCAGGCACTACCCTTATTGGCCAGATCAGCATCAAGTTTTATATCCTCTCCGCTTAAGGTCGTGGTGATCCTGGGGGCTTTAAAATCATTGAGGCTGCCGGTCAGGGTATAGGTTTTACCGAGATAGCTGCCGCTAAAATCTTTCCAGGACAGGGAATCCGGGGTGCCGTCCACGGAACCATTGATATTGGTGACATGTTGTTTGAATTTAGAGCTTGCTATATCAACGCCTTGTAATTGCGCTTTGACATTGATCTTGCCGCTTAAGGGAGAAGAGGCAAGGCCTTCGAATGAGGCGTTAAATGAGGCTTTGCCTTTGGTTTCCAGGCCGTATTGGCTGTAAATATCAGGAAGGATATCCTTGAGTTTGCTAAGGTCAATGCTTTCGTTGGCGATCTCGGCGCTGATCACGGGATCCTTGAAATTCATGATGGTCGCGGCGCCTTTGAAAGCGCTGTCTAACGCAACAAAAGAAAATAGTTTCAAGGATACTTGATCGGTCTTAAAATCACCTTTCGCGGTGATCGTGTTAAAAGGGCCATAGGGGTACCCGGTGACATCGGCCTGATCAATGTTAAATGTGCCGGTATAAGATAGTTCTGCCGGTTTTTTCAGAGGGTAAACGGCGTCCACGCTAAAGGATGCTTCCACGACGGCGGACTTATCTTTATCCAGATTGACCTGCCAGTTGTTAAGTTCGCCGTGCGTTCTGACCTTTAAGATGTCATCAATAAGATCGACGTTGATATTTTTAAGTTCAATGCTGCCGGCCGCGTGCACATTAGCTACGGGCATGATGTCTAAGTCATCCAAGGCTATTTTTCCTGTGAACGATAGGTCTTTTTTATTGGTGATATGTAAGTTAATGTCATTGATACTGATCTTGCCCGCGAAAGATTGTTGTTCATTTAGGGCAATGTTGATGTGGTTGGACTTCAGATCACCTTTAATGTTGATGTCATTCTCATTTTTTACCTCCAGGGTGATCGGACGGACTAAAAGATCGCCGCGTAATGTTTTTCCTTCAAAGTCTAAATCAATATTCTGGCCGCTGATGGTCCCGACGAATTGGGTGCCGTCTTTATCCTGGCGAATGCGGGCTTTTTCGAGCGATACGGTCCCTCGAAATTTCTGTGTCGGGGATAATACCAAAGATGCGTTGCGCGCTGTCACGCTGGTATCAATATTGATCGAGCCTTTTCGGAGCTCACACTGGTTGATATTGGCCTCAATGCTACCGTTAATGGCCATGGCATTATACCGCACATTGATATCGGAGGCGTTGATATCGCCTTTCAGTGAAGAAAGGTTCTCATCGTAATGGGCGTCCACGTTGATCTCTTTTAAGAGAGCGTCATTAATTGTAATGCCCGGCAATGGTGGTAAGAAGGCAAGGTATTGGCTGGGCCGGATATTCTTGAGGTAAATATGGCCATCGATCGCTTTAGTGAGCGGCTGATAGGTGCCTTTGATCTTGAGCGCCCCGGTTTCTTTGGTCAAATTAACAGCGGCATCAGCCGATATGCCGCCGGCGGAGAGGCCTAAGTTCAGGTTAACTTGATCAAGGTCTTGATGAAAAGGAACGGGTCCTGTTTTGTCATCGATCGAAATATGGCCATTATCGATATTGACGCCCAACAGGGTGATCTTGATGTTGGACGGTTTGTCGCTATCATTTGTTGGAGCAGCGAGAAGATCGCTAAAATTCCATTCCTGGGGCCCTTTCCTGATCAAGCGAACATCGGGCTCAAGTATATTCACAAAGGGAATGGTCAATTGATGTTCTTTAAAGCCCGGGATAAAGATGATTCCCACCGCAACGCGTTTGGTCTGGAAGAATATTTCAGAAGAATCTTTTTGGTAAACCTTGATATCTTCTAAGATCAACCCTTTGACCCAGCTGAAATGCAGATTGCCGATCTCAACATTTCGTTTGAGGAAACTTTTGGCCTGAGTAATGGCGATATTCTTGATCTGCACCGGCAAAACCACCCGGTTGACATAGACCGTCCCTGCCGTGATAAGCAGCACAAGACCAAGGACAACAATGATCCAAACAGGTTTCTTTTTTGTCATAGCAAGCATTATAGCGTGCTAATTTATTATTTCAATGCTTAAGGGGTTGTCTTATAAAATAAACTATGGAAAGAAGTGGAAAGCTTTAATGAGCAAGTTTACATGTAACTTGAGGTCGCAGTTTGCGTCCTCAAGTTGGGTGGGCATAAGCCTGGAGCGAAAGTGTAACGGGGGATTAGGGTTGGGGGGAGAACATTAAATATTTTTATTTTCAAACATTTAGTTCTGCGTGTTATAGTAATCGCGCTTTTTTAAATGTAATTTTCACAACATCCCCGCTAATGTGGATGATATTGATCTAATAGTAATGCTTAAAAAGAGGGGTTCTTTTGGAATTTAAATTCAATTATTTAAGGGTGTTCACGCAAGATTATGCGTTGGGCAAGATCATATCGATGGGCATTTCTTTGTTGGAAATGATGGCATTGCTGGTTACCAGGCCATCGAGGAAACTTTTTCGATTGTTTGGCTTTGTGTTCAAGATCAAACCATTCTATTCAATGTTATCAACGGTGCGGTTATTGAATTTGTATCAGTTGATCAGCGAAGTCGAACGTTTAGGGCTAAAAGGTGACGTTGTGGAATGCGGGGTTTGGAATGGCGGCGCGGCTTCCATGATCGCGCGCGGGTATGCGGACGCGGGCAAAAAGGTCAAACGAACGATCTGGCTTTTTGATTCATTTGAAGGATTACCACCACCGGGGCAAAGGGATAAGAAAAGCGAGGTTGAATGTTATTTTCAGGGGCTATGTAAAGGTGCTATTGATAATGTGCGTGATATCTTTTCAAAAATGGGTGTCAGCATGGATGATGTCAAGATCGTCAAAGGCTGGCTCAATGCCACCTTGAAAGTAGAGATCCCGAAAGAGATCGCTTTGTTGCATGTGGATACGGATTGGTATGATAGCGTGAAAGCTCCGCTGGATCATCTTTATAGCCGGGTTGTCCCGGGCGGGTTTATTGTTGTGGATGATTACTGGTTCCATGAAGGTTGCAAGGCTGCCGTGGGAGACTTTATCAAGGAGCAAAAGTTAGAAGGCAAGATCACGCTGATCAAAGTTGACCGTAGTGCGGTCTATTTTCAGAAGCCTGTTTAAATAAGGAGCGTTACGGTATGATCAAAGTGGGGGTTGTCGGCTTTGGGTATTGGGGGCCGAATTTGGTTCGGAATTGTGTGGAGCACGATGATATCGAGGTGGTGCGCGTCTGTGATATGGATGCGCAGCGTTTAAAAGGGGTGACCCGCCGGTATCCGAATATCCAGACAACAACGTCGTTCGATGATCTTTTAAAGGATGATATCGATGCCGTCATCATTGCTACCCCTGTCGCCACACATGCTCGGTTGGCTAAGAAAGCTTTTTTGGCCGGGAAACATGTCCTTTTAGAAAAACCCATCGCTGCTTCGTTGCAAGAAGCCCAGGAGCTGGTTGATCTAAGCCGTAAGGCAGGCAAGGTGCTGATGGTGGACCATGTTTTTGTGTATACGCCCGCCGTTAAAAAGATCAAAGATATCTGCCGTGCCGGACAATTAGGGGACATTATATATTTTGACGCGGTCCGGACCAATCTGGGCGCCTTCCAGAAAGATGTGAATGTCATCTGGGACCTGGCTGTCCATGACGTGTCGATCATGCAGTTTATTTTAGGACAAAAACCGACAAGCTGTTCAGCGACGGGCTTATCATACTTCGGGAATCATTTAGAGAGCATTGCCTATATGACGTTGTTCTTCCCGTCGAATGTGATCGCCCATTTTCATTTAAGCTGGGCATCGCCGGTCAAGGTGCGCACGATCCTCTTAGGCGGGGACAAGAAAATGATCCTCTATGATGATACCCAGGCCAGCGAGAAGATCAAGATCTACGACAAGGGCATTGATGTGGTATCCAAAGAGAAATTGCACGACCTGTATGTCAGTTATCGTTCCGGAGATGTGGTCAGCCCGAAACTGGAGAATACCGAGGCATTGAAGTTCATGTGCGACGATTTTGTCCGCGCGATCACGACCAACACCGCGCCCATATCCGACGGTGTATTTAGCCTGGATGTTATCAAGGTGCTGGAAGCGGCCAGTTTGTCCATTAAAAAACGCGGCCAAGAGATACCGATCCTTTAAACAAGGTTTGTCATGCCCAAAAGCTGTACCATCGTCATATCTGCCTATAATGAAGAAAAAACATTGGCTTCCGTCTTTGCCGAAGCCCTGGCGACGTTACAGGATCTGCAGTGTGATTTTGAGATCATTTGCTGTGATGATAAAAGTCAGGACGGCACAAAGGCCTTGATCTCAACGCTCGTCGCCGCGTGCCCCCAGGCTAAAGCCATTTATCACGAACAGAATCAGGGCATGTTCAAGACTTTCGAAGAACTTTATCAGTCCGCCACGAAAGATTATGTGCTACTGCTGCCTGGCGACGGCCAATGGCACGCGGGATTGCTCAAGGAAGCATTTAAACACGTTGATCAATATGATGTGATCATTGCTAGGCGCATTGAAAAACAATACACCCTTTTCCGTCATCTGAATTCCTGGGCTTTTAATACCGTGATCCCGATATTATTCGGGATACAGCTCTATGATATCGGTTCCGTTAAATTATTCCGCCGGGAAGTCCTGGCCAAGACGCCCGTTGGTTACCGCAGCGCTTTCACAGAAGCGGAGCGGTTGCTCAAGGCTCATTGCCTGGGCTTTCGCATCGGACACATTGATGTGGAACACCGGGCCCGCATCGACGGAAAAGGCCGGGGTGCTTCCATGAAAAATATCATTAACGCCGTGCGGGATATGATCGATTTTCGTATCCGTCAATGGCCCTCTTTAAGTAAACACAAACAATGAGTAACGCGCTCATCATTGCCATTATCCTCCTGTTGACTTTCGTGCCGCATATCGGGTATTTGACCGATAAGATCTACAGCATTGATCGTTTTTTTCATTTTGATTATTTTGTGATGTCCGCGGGATGGTCGCATTTAAAAGGGCAGACCATTTTCGTGGATGTTAACAGCAATTACAGCGTCGGTATGGCCGTGTTCTTAAGCCGCTTGGCGTGCCTGTTCGGCAAGTTCGATTACTCGGCCATGGTCACAGTGGTGATGCTCTTAGGGGTGTTGTACTGGTGCGTAGGATTCATTTTTTTAAGAAAATGGCTGGGCAATATGTTCCTGGCTGTTCTTGGGATCTTCCTGGCGATCAATTTAAGCATGTTTCACGGTGGTGTGGCGCCGGTCGTCTGGCGTTTTCCAAGTGCCACGGTCATTCGTCATTTGTTCGATCTGGGGGTGTTCTTCGCATTGCTCGGGCATAGCAGGAGCGAGGAAAAGAAATATTTATGGATAGCCAGTGCCTTTTGCGCGGTAGGCATTGCGTATATGCTTGATACCGGCATTTATCTGACCTTAAGTTATTTCGCGTATCTGAGCGTGCAGGTGATCTTTAAACCTTTGCGCAAGGCTTTGCTTGGTTCGATCACCGATGCCGGAGTTCTGTTATGTCAAATGGCTTTGCCTTTTGCGGGGGCAGGGGTTTTATTGTTTTGCATCCAAGGTCCAGCATTATTGACGCACGCGTATTGGCAGAATACTACGGAATACTCGCGGCTATTTTTAAACGGGTTCGGTGATCTGCCCGTGACCTACGCTTTAGAGCAACATCAATACATGGCATTTGCTTTTGGGCTGCTGATCCCTGTTTTTTACACCGGATCATTGATCGCGGCTGTCACCTTGATAGGGCAACGTTATTTTAAGCGTGAACATTGCCTGTTGGTGTTCTTTGCGTGTTATGGGATATTATTGTATCATTATTATATTTTTCGCTCTGGCCCAACCAGTTATAATGCGGTCATCGTACCGGCGGTATTCCTGGTGGCATTCTGGTTAAAACTTGTTTGGAATAACATCAAAGCATTGGGGCGTATCGTGTTAGGGGCGGGCTTAATTGTCGGGTTAGTATGCATGTTCGTTTTTAATCCGAATTTTGCACAGTACCCGAATATATTCTTTAATCCCAAGTCACACAAGGTAGAGCATTTCAGTGTTGATCTAAAGCCGGACGTGATGTTGATCCAACGTTTAACGGCTAATAATGAAGCTGTCCCATTGATCAGCAGTTTCGAGACCAAGATACTGATGGCCGCGGACCGTAAACCGTTCTTTTACTATTTCCCTTTTATTTATTCGGTGCCTTTTGAGACGATGGATTTTCATGGTACGGAAATGCTGACCGTTGACCGTTTAAAACAAACGATCGGACAGCTCCAGGAAAAGAAACCGATGTATGTGTTCGTGGAACGCAAATTATTTGAACGGAGATTGCATCCCTTGTATTATCAGAAATACACGGCCCTGGCGATCTTGCTAGGTTATTTAAATGAGTTTTATACACCTTATCAAAATGGACAATTTTTGTGCGCCCTGCGATTAAAATAAGACATATTCTGCTTATCACGGGCATTGCTTTATGTGGTGCGGCTGTTGTAGCTGCGGCCTTGGTTATTTTCTTGCCGCCTGCCACAGCGCCGGCCTCGTTGACCACGCAGGTCATGCCGGAGTGGAAACAGTTGATCGCTCCGGAGAATGATGGTCTTTTTTACCGTGCTTTTATATTAACCGCGTGTTTACTGCAGTTATTATTGTGTTCTATCTGG
>JANNCL010000075.1:0-6139 GCA_031386565.1 Candidatus Omnitrophota bacterium | reverse complement strand
TAATGTTTGCCCACGGCATCATGGCCGCGTTAGTCTTTGCTTTGGAAGGCTATATTACTGAACAAACCAAAACACGTAATTTAGATGAACTTGGCGGTCTGGTCAGATCGCTACCATTTATTGGGACTTGCTTTATCATGGCTGCGTTAGCTTCTGCAGGTGTACCAAGTTTTGCTAACTTTGTCGCGGAGATCTTAATTCTGTTAGGCGCATGGGACCAGTACCGATGGCATGCGGTTCTAGCAGTACTCGGCATCGTGATCACGGCGATCTACATGTTAAAGATGATCCGCCTGGCATTTCAAGGACCTCTAAATCCACATCTGCCAAAATTATCTGACGCATCAACGTTTGCCTCTAGGATACCCTATTTGATCTTGATCATTTTATTGATCCTTGTAGGCTGTTGGCCTTCATTTGTCTTAAAACACATTGGCGCAAGTACAAAAACGATCGCAGAGAGGTCATTTTAATTATGTTCCCAACGATCAATTTGAGTATTATTAACCTGGAATTACTGATCACGGCGGCTTTAGTCGCGCTCATTGTACTTGAGATCGTGTTGCCAAAAGAACTCAAGAAAAACTTGATCGCCAATTTAAGTTTTGTCGCCCTTTTTGGCTTGAGTGCTTTCTGGTTCACCCAACAAGATCTATACGGATCCACATTTGGCGGAATGTTCGTCATGGATTCTTTAGCCTGGTTCTTTAAAGCTTTTTTCCTGGTTGCCATGATCTTTATTTTCGCCATGGTCCAACATTTCTTCAAGTCGACCAATGAACAGCGCAACGAATTTTACTTCTTATTATGGCTCGCATTATTAGGGATGTGTTTTGTGGCATCCTCCGCGGATTTTCTCCTGCTTTTCATAGCCATTGAGATACTCACCATTTCTTTGTATGTAATGACCGCCTATCTTAAAAGTGATAAGCTTTCCATTGAAGCGGGTATGAAATACCTGATCCTAGGTGCCCTAGCCTCCGGGTTCTTCTTATACGGCATGAGCTTTATTTACGGGGTTACCCACACAACGCGCTTTGATTCCATTCAAACTTATGCGAATACGCATGCAATGACCCCCATGATCCTGCTTGGTTTGGTTTTCCTGGTTGCTGCTATTGGTTTTAAGATCGCGGCTGTTCCTTTCCATATGTGGGTCCCAGATGTTTATCAAGGAGCTCCCACACCCGTCACCGCGCTCTTATCCGTTGGTTCCAAAGCTGCAGGTTTTATCGTAATGCTACGATTATTTTATGAAGTTTTCCCGGCGTG
Source organism: Candidatus Omnitrophota bacterium (assembly GCA_031386565.1). GTDB lineage: Bacteria > Omnitrophota > Gorgyraeia > Zapsychrales > Fredricksoniimonadaceae > JACQQW01. The sequence goes on along the minus strand of JANNCL010000075.1, from coordinate 4,867 downwards.
GCATGGCCAATGGAGTTTCATGCTGGCTATCCTATCTGCCATCACCATGACCTACGGGAATCTGGTGGCCATGTTCCAAACGAATATCAAAAGATTATTAGGGTATTCCAGCATCGCTCACGCCGGATATCTGCTGATGGGCATAGCCGCAGGGTCTATCCTTGGCGCTTCCGCCGTTAATCTATATCTGGTAGGCTATCTTTTTACCAATCTTGCCGCATTCTTAGTGATCATTCTTTTCTCGATCGCTCTTGGCAGCGATGAGATCAACGATTATGCCGGATTGGTCAAACGCTCTAGCTTCCTGGCTGCGGCAATGTTACTCGCTTTAGTGTCCCTGGCTGGCTTGCCGCCATTGGCAGGATTCTTTGGTAAGTTCGCACTAATGATGGCTGCCATTAACAGCGGATTTGTATGGCTAGCACTGATCGCATCTGCCAATATCATCGTATCGGTATACTACTATTTAACAATTGCAAAACGCATTTATGCCGATCCTGCACGAAATACAAGTTCGATCCATATACCCGTCCATATGCGTTGGTTATTAGTTGCGGCGATGGCAGGAATTGTTATCGTTGGTATCTTTCCCGCCCCATTTCTTAACGCGGCGGTCACTGCTGCAAAAGTTTTTATTTTATAGCGCTGCTCTAATAAACTAAGCCATGATGGATATTACAAGCAGAGAACAGACGAGCTCTTCATTGAACTTGTTTTTCCTAAAGAATAGGAATTTTCTTTTAACAGCGGATAAACAGCTGCATGCCAATTTGCTTCAGCCCCCAGATCAGCCAAAATAGTATGTTGTCCCCACAAAAGTCGCAAGATCGCAACAAATTCGACCGGCATTCTTAAACCATTCTGAGATGACCGGTATAAACCTAATAAACCCCTCATTTCTGTATCCACGAATTCTTTAGTAAAACGAAAATTGGAATCTGTTCGCCAAGAGTCAAAAATAAGCCCCCTATATAAATCAAATAAGGCCTGATGATCGAATGTTTTCCCCGGGACCTCATATCCTAAACGTTTGTTGATCTCAATAAACCCTTCAATGTCCCCTTCACAACATGTTATAGACTGCTGTTTCCATAGATCCATGAACGAAGCAGAAAATCGTTTAGTGAAACCAAAGTCGATAAAAGCAACCTTATCCCCGACAAAGAAATAATTCCCCGGATGCGGATCAGCGTTATATAAACAATATCGGTTAATCGAAAGCGCGGCCATCCGCCACATGATAAGACCCGCTCTATTCTTTTCTTCCTGGGTGGATGTCTTTTTAAACTCCTCATAAGAACGTCCTTCGATATAATCCATCGTCAAGACTGCGGATGTACTGTAATCAGAATAAACTTTTGGAATAATAATGTCAGGATCGTCAAGAAATAAATGTCTGAACTCTTCTTGAAATTCACCAGCCTTAATAAAATCGCATTCATTGGTAATAAGATCTTCAAGCTCATTGATCAATTCAATTATATTGGATAATCCCCATACCCTTTTTAATAGCGGAGATAAACGCCGTAACATTAAAAAATCCGATCGTATGGCTTGCAAGATTTTGGGGTAACGGACTTTCACCACCACCAGTTTATCATTGGGTAAACGGGCTAAATGCAGCTGGCTGATACTGGCGGCAGCAATAGGTGTATCGTGCCATTCTTTAAATAACTTAGAGATTGGCTGACGCAGTTCATTTTCAACGATCTTTCTGATTTCCTTACTTTCAAGTGGCGGAGAACTATGTTGCAATGGTTTGAGTGTCTCACGTATCATCGGCGGTATATCTTCGGTAAGGTAACTCGCCATTTGACCAAATTTAATGAACGGACCTTTCAAAGCACCTAACTCACTTTTAAAAGCATCTGCCAATTGCTTTAAGAACTTCCCTTGATAATGATCTGCGTTTTTCTTATTAAAAAATTTAAAACATTGGTAATTCACAAAGGCCGAAATAATTCTCAATACCAAGCGGGAAACCCCCAAAGTTCTCATAAATTGAGATGAATTAATGCATCTTAGGACCGGAAGATTAGCAAAGTCCAACATCTTAAGTTTAGCCATTTGTCCAGCCACAGGGATCAATGAATCAAAAACATCATTCTTTAGGCCACCCAATTGAAAAAAGAACCTTATATCATCCAAAGCCGCACAATACTTGGGTGTTAATTTATTACGTTGTTCATTAAAATAATTTTTCGTCGATAATGGGATTGGCCGCGGGTGTGTTTGAATCATAACCAATAATGGGACTCTAGCAGTACTGTACACCTGACACCCCTCAGGCAGGAATTCACGTGAAAGTCGTCGGAAATCTTTAAGAGTAAATGCAGCCCGCATGGATCGTTCTTTATCCAGCGTAAATAAATATGGATCTTCTTCGGAATTTAAATAGGCCATTTGTATGACTGACTTGATATTTTTAAGCCGGCCAAAATCAAAAATGAAAATTGCACCACCAAGCTCAAGTAAACGATATATTTGCTTAAAACAATCTTGTAAGTGGGTCATTGTAGGCAGATGATGCAATGCAAACGTACTGATAACCCCGTCAAAACTATGGTCTGTGAACTTTGATAAAGTGGTAATATCATCCTGGATCAAGGTCACATTCTCCAGCCCCAGACGCTGTATAGCCCTGTTTCCTTGCTCTATCATGCTTGCAGATAGGTCTACACCAACAAATTCAATAGAAGGATTCGACTTAGCTATCTGACATAAAATAGTAGCCGGACCACATCCCAGATCTAAAACCCTGCGACGGCCGTGAATAACTTGGGAAAGATGAGAATTCACGAATAAATAGGTCGCATCTAATAAATTGCTCTTTCCACCCTCCACATAAGCATTTACTTCTGCCGTATCTTCCATCACCAAATTCGGTTCTGGCTCACGCTGTAGTGTTCTTTTTGAAAAAACTTCTCTTAAGAGTGAAGGCAATAAGAATGGGTTAGGTAAATAGATATTCTTAACATGCCTAATTATTTTTTCCTGCGTTAAATTTGATCCTATCTTTGTTTCCTGACTACCCTGCAAATGAATATCGCTTACCGTCTTATCCAAGACTTTATTATGATCCGGTCCTTCCACAAAATGCGCAGCTACTGCTTCACGCGGTTTGGCCTCACCATCGATCCCATATCGACCCGAAGCAAGAATATTATTAGGATCTAAACCTTTCTTAATGGCATTTAAAAAAGTAACATAGTCCTCTGAATCTTCAAAAAGCATTTTAAAACCCGCATTACCACAACGGTATTGTTGATAGCCGGAATCCTTCATCATGCTCATCAATTCATCATAAAGCTTTTCAGCTCGGCCTGTTTCCTCAATATTCTTTCGATCGAACAATATCCCCATTAAGCAGACCATGGAACGGGGATTTAACATTAACATCGCCATATAAAAATCGAAACCATGTTTTGCAAATAGCACTTTGGCTTTTTCAATGAATGGGAGAATATCTTTTGAACTAAACGGCAATAAAGGGGCAAACCAAGTTAACCCAACCCCATCGATCGCCGGATTTGTACTCCCCTGAGGACGGGCAAAAGGCACCTTAAAATAACAATGATTACAAAAATACGACGTTGGGATACCCTTAAGAAGACCATGCACTTCCGGTAATGCCCCGATCATCAGGACAGAACGACGGGTCAATGTCTCAAATATATTTCCCAGGGCTGGTCTTTGATCAAGGAACTCGACTAATTTCTTAATGACGTTGGACGTACGATCTGAGACAAACAAAAAGAGACCTTTTCCCCCTAATAAACGACGCAATGTTTTCTTTTGTGAAGCGACGATCTCTTTTTTACCATACAAGGCCCCTCCCATATTCCATGGAGCCAAACTATATTTCTTACGAAAATTGGCCATTTTTTCAGGAGGAATTGGGCCAGGAGGAAGGTCTTCTTGATAACGTTGACGGATAATCGATAGTGAAACAAAATCATTGATCAGATGAAGTTTTGAGGTTACGACTCCTTGTAACGCCAACTCATGAAAGCGATCAATGATCGCAGCTAAATGGCGTTCCTTGTCCACTTCAAACACATACGATGTATAAGCTTCAGGCTTTGGCATCAACCATATCCCGGCTCTGGTCACAATCCCAAAATTACTTTGAGTAAAAATACCTTCCACATAGGGACCAACACCCCATTTATGGGTATGCCATGTTCTTAATGGTCTTTTTTCACTCGCTCCGCCAGTTTGAATGACCTCCCCTGTCGGCAGAACAACTTCCATCCCGCAAATACAACCAAAATGATCACCATAGGGCGTTTCCCCGATCCCCCGATCCAACGCATTGCCAAGAACAGAAGCTTGAGGTGGACCATCGGTAGTGTCGATCCAAAGATCGGAACCATGCGCTTTTAAATATGCATTGAATCCTTGATAGGTAACCCCAGGCTCGATCACGGCATAAGCTTGCTCTTTATTTATTTCCAGAACACGATTCATCCGTTCCAATATCAGAACTGCACCCCCTGGTTTCGGAGGATTATTACCACCATAACCCCAATTAATGCCAGTACTTGAGGCGCTGATATTGATACGGTATTGATTAGCTAAAAGAACGATCTTTTGGACTTGAGCGGTATTCTCCGGGAATAGATAAATCAAAGGAATATTCTGGTGATGGGAAGTTTCCAGTGCACGCAACTCAACATCTTCGACCTTAGATAGGATTTGATTCTCTTTAAGATGGCACCTTAGGTCTGATAAAAAAAACGTGAAGTCTGAAATATAATCATCCCCTCTCAATAATCACTCTAATATTTAACTATCTTACCTAGGCAGGATTATATCCTAAAACAATAATAAATGGATACTAATCAAACATAGAATTCCATTTATT
>JANNCL010000054.1:0-13379 GCA_031386565.1 Candidatus Omnitrophota bacterium | reverse complement strand
AATAAATTCGGGAATTCAGCAGGTAAAACAGTAGGTTCAACTTCCTGACCGTCATAGTTCGGGCGGTAGTCTACAGTTTCCTTATCAAGATCGTTCAAAAGATTGTGTGAAATCTTTGCCAAACGGGACTCGGTATAACGCATTGCCGCCGCCGAATCGCCGTCCATCGAACCAAAGTTACCCTGGCCGTCGATCAGAGGATAGCGCAGTGAAAAATCCTGTACCATGCGCACCATGGTGTCATAAACCGCGGAATCTCCGTGAGGATGGTACTTACCCAACACTTCCCCGACGATACGCGCGCTTTTCTTATACGGCTTATTATGCTCTAGATTTAGTTCCTTCATGGCGAACAGGATGCGGCGGTGCACCGGCTTCAAGCCATCGCGCACATCCGGCAAAGCGCGTCCGACAATGACCGACATCGAATACGACAAATAGGAATTCTTCATTTCCTCTTCGATGTAAACCGGAACGATTCTTTCTTTTTTATTTAAATCACGTGACATTTAAATCCCTTTCCATAAGTCCAAACACTATTAAATATCAAGATTCTTTACTTCATGTGCAAAGGTTTCTATGAATGCCCTGCGGGGTGCTACTTCATCGCCCATGAGCATGGAAAAAGTCTTATCAACCTCAACCGCATCCTCAAGCATTACTTTTAAGATCGTACGACGTTCCGGGTCCATGGTGGTGTCCCATAATTGCTGGGGATTCATCTCCCCGAGACCTTTGTAACGCTGTATATGCATGCCCTTTTTTGCATATGTCCTTACCGTCTCTAACAGCTCGGCAATTGACATGACATCGTTCTTGCTTTTTTCATCTTCGATGATAAACAAAGGCTTAAGCAGGTCTTTGGGTTTCACTTTATCTTTCTTGTCCTTGGCCAACAGCACTTCATCCTCATTCTTACGGTCATAGTCTTGTAAGAACAGGTCATACTTGTCCAATACCCCCTGTATCCGCTCCAGATCTTCCGACTCGAAGATCTCCACATATTGCGCCTCTTCGTCGTTCTTGGTCATTTCCGAGAGCTCTTTGTCGTCATAAACATACGCATCTTTCCCGCCGGATTTAACCAAATAACGGGGCATTCTTTTATTCTTGTCATCATATTTTGCGGCATAATCCACGAACATGATGCCCCGGCGCTTGAAGCGTTCAACGATATGCTCAAGCTCTACGAGCACTTGCAATATTTCCTTCAATTGGGCCGGTAAATATGTTTTCTTGCCTTCGATCTTGGTGACCCGGACACCATCCATGCCAATGTCCAGGATCAGATCATTCATCTCTTTTTCCGTCTGAATATACTCCTCGCGCTTACCACGGCTGACCTTATACAGCGGCGGCTGAGCAATATAAACAAATCCGCCTTCGATCAATTTCGGTAAATGACGGTATAATAGTGTCAAGATCAACGTGCGGATATGCGATCCGTCGACGTCCGCGTCACACATCAGGATCAATTTGTGATACCGTAATTTATCAATATTAAAATCATCGCTCACCCCGGTGCCCATGGCGGTGATGATGGTGCGGATCTCTTCGTTGGATAAGATCTTATCCAACCGCGATTTCTCTACGTTCAAGATCTTGCCTTTAAGCGGCAGTATGGCCTGAAACGCACGGTTTCGCCCCTGTTTGGCAGAACCGCCGGCAGAATCACCCTCGACCAAATACAGCTCGCATTGTGAAGGATCTTTTTCAGAACAGTCCGCTAATTTACCCGGCAAACCGCCGCTGTCCAAGGCGCCTTTACGCCGCGTTAATTCCCTGGCCTTACGCGCCGCTTCGCGCGCTCGGGCTGCGATGATCGATTTGTCAACGATCTTATTAGCGACGGGCGGATTTTCTTCAAAAAATTGTGTCAGGGCCTCAAAGGTCAGCGAGCCGACCAAGCCGTCTACTTCTGAATTACCCAGTTTTGTTTTTGTCTGGCCTTCAAATTGAGGGAACGGGATCTTGATCGAGATGACCGCAACCAATCCTTCACGGGTATCTTCCCCCGAGATGCCCACATCATCTTTTAATAATTTCTTGGACTTCGCATATGTATTGATAGCGCGGGTCAACGCGGAACGAAACCCTGATAAATGGGTCCCGCCCTCAACCGTATTGATGCTATTCGCATATGAAAAAACGGTCTCATTATAACTATCGTTATACTGCATGGCCACTTCCACCGTCATCTTATCTTTTTCCTTCTCAAAATAAAATACCTTGTTGTGCAGGGGCATTTTATTCTCGGATAAATGCTCGACGAAAGAAATGATCCCGCCTTTGAATAAAAAGATATTCTCTTTTTGTTTTCCTTCGCGCTCATCAGTGAACTTAATCGATATGCCCTTATTCAAAAAGGCCAGCTCACGCAGGCGCTTCGCTAGGATATCATACGAAAAAATGTGGGTTTCTTGAAATATGGTGCGGTCAGGCTTAAAAGTTACCTTGGTTCCACGGCCCTTGGTCTTGCCGATGGTGGTGAGCTTTGAAACGGTTTTGCCTTGCTCGAAACGCATGTGGTAAATACTGCCGTCCTGCTTTACCTCCACCTCGAACCATTCGGATAGGGCATTAACACAACTGATCCCAACGCCGTGTAATCCTCCCGAGACCGCGTAAGTGTCTTTATCAAATTTTCCGCCGGCATGCAATACTGTTAACACAACCTCCACCGCCGGTTTCTTTTCTTTCTCCATCATGCCGACCGGAATACCCCGGCCGTTATCAGCAACGGAAATACTTTCATTCTGATGAATAGCAACCTCGATCGCGGTGCAATGTCCCGCCAATGCTTCATCGATCGAGTTATCTACGGCTTCATAGACCAAGTGGTGCAGCCCCCGGCTAAAAGTATCACCGATATACATGGCCGGTCTTAGGCGCACAGCATCCAATCCTTCTAAAACCGTGATATTACTGGCATCATACTTATCTTTGCTCATAGTGTCCTTATCTGTTTAAATGATCCTACCTACTTTAAAATAAATTTTTTCTACAGCCGGAAAAACAGAACGCACGTGTTTTAAATAATCATTACGTTCCATTTCCATCTTAACCCGTCGTGCGGCACAATCAACATGAATGGTCAATGTCCCTTCTTTCAAACCAACGGCCGCTGTTTTCTTTGCGTACCCATAATGACGCTGCCACCACAGCCCCACATCAGATGGAGCTTGACTCCCGCGCGATAGGGGGGCAATAACGTGTGGAATAATATCTTTAATACTGTCCATTTGGCAATAGTAAAATTAATTTTTATTTTTATAAGCGCATTGGTAATGCTAAATACAAATATTCCCGTAAACGAAAAACACATGGTTTATCCGGGCCTAGGAATTCTAAATAAATATATTCATCATTAAGATTTTTTAACGCATCAATAAAAAATTGCGGATTAAATCCAACAATAAGTTCCCCTTGTCCATATTCAACCGCAACCTCTTCACGGGATTCGCCTAAGTCCGGCGTGATCTTAGAAATAACCAACTTATCCTTAAAAACCTCGAATTTGATCGCTTGAAAATCAGGAGTAGATAGTAAGTTAGCACGACGAATCGCCGCTAACAGGTCTTGAGTTTTGATCTTAACTTTATGTGGGATCTCTTTCGGGATAACTTGTTTATAGTTAGGGAATTCTCCCTCAATGATACGGGTGGCGATCAAATTACCATCTATATTGAATAATACTTGATTACTTGATCCAATGATCGTGCAATTACCAACATCTTTTAAATTACGATTGATCTCCGCAATAGCCTTGATCGGGATAATCATATTACAATCTTTAGGTGCTGGCTGTAAAAGTTTTTTCTCCATTTTAGCCAATCGGCGGCCATCGGTCGCGATCATACGCGCCGTATCACCACTGATCTCTAATAATATCCCATTCAACACATAGCGTGACTCTTCAAAAGAAACTGCAAAACTAGTTAACTGGATCATTTCTTTAAGATCAGCTTGTTTGATTAGAATCGCATCTTTATCCTTAAATTCCGGGAATTTAGGAAACTCTTCTTTGGGGAGGCCGTTAAGCTTAAACCGGCAATTAGCCCCTTCAATTTCAATTTGATTGTTTTTACGCGCATACACCACCACTTCCCCTGCGGGTAATTCTCTAACAATATCGCTAAACTTTTTAGCTGGAATGGTTATTGCGCCTTGTTCAAAGGTATGCACAGGTAATTCACAGGATATCCCAATGTCAAGATCGGTAGTATTTAACTTTAAAATGTCGCCCTTTGCTTCTAATAACATGTTCGATAAGATCGGAAGCGTGGCTTTGGATGAAACAATGTTACTGACAACTTGAATTCCCCCTAATAATTCATCTTTATTCAACTTAAATTTCATATTCACATCCTTGTCTGCTTTTTGACTTTTTTAAGATTTCCAAATAGTCGGCGTCTATAGTAATTCTTGTGGATAAATTGAACTACAGACAAAACCATTTTATTTTCAATGCTTTATAGATATTAACAGCTGTGGATAACCATTGAATAAGGTAAATAGTTATGCACATCCATTCAATTTCTATTTTACTCTAATAATACAAAACAAAGATCATCGATCATTTTTTTTACCTGTAAATCAGTATTGGCAATGGCATCGATCTTTTTAAACGCATGTAATATGGTGGTGTGATCTTTACCGCCAAATGCTGCCCCGATCTCAGGTAATGAATGATGTGTTAGTTTTCTAGACAAATACATTGCCAGCTGCCGGGGCAAAATGATATTTTTATGTCGATTTTTAGTTTTTAGATCGGCCACCTGTATTTTAAAATAGGATGCCACTTGTCGCTGAACCATGTCAACGCTAATGGTCTTGACCATTTCTTTGACCATGTCTTTCAGGACGCTTTTAGCAACCTGCAACGTGATCGGCTTGTCATCAAGCATGGCATAAGCAACCACCCGTATCATCGCGCCTTCTAATTCCCGAATATTGGTCTTGATTTCCCCTGCAATGAACGAAACAACATCATCCGGTACAATAACAGATTCAAGCTCTAATTTTTTTCTTAGGATGGCCACGCGTGTTTCATAGTCAGGCGGCTGAATATCTGTAATTAGCCCCATGGCAAAACGCGAGACTAACCGTTCTTCTAAATTAGCGATCTCTTTGGGCGGCCTGTCAGAGCAAATGATGATCTGTTTGCGGTGGTCATGCAGGACATTAAAGGTGTGAAAAAACTCTTCCTGTGTTGATTCTTTGCCCGCGATAAAATGAATATCGTCGATGAGCAAAACATCAATGGTGCGGTATTTCTGCCTGAAAGCCTCGGCGCTGCGATGACGGATGGCATTAATGAGTTCATTAGTGAACTGTTCGGAAGATACATAACAAATTTTAAGGTGCGGCTGTTTTTGGCTGATCTCCTGAGTAATGGCCTGCATCAGATGTGTTTTACCTAAACCAACGGGGCCGTAAATAAAAAGCGGATTGTATGATTTTGCCAGTGATTCCGCAACAGCCTGGGCCGCGGCAAAAGCAAAACGATTAGAAGGTCCGACCACAAAATGTTCAAAAGAAAAACGCGGATTTAAATGAGAATTTTTCGCTGGACCTTCAAAATGTTGCTCGATGCGATTAAGTTTTTCGTGAACCGGTTTTTTTAGAAGCTCGGCATTGACCTCAAAATTGACAAGCTTCTCTCCCAACCCTAATGATCGAATACTTTGTTCAATGGTGGTCAAATAGTGCTCTATGATCCAATTCTTAAAGAATTCATCCGGAGCCTGAACCATAATGCCGTCGTTCTTCTCCAAGACAGTCAAATTGCTAAACCAGGTATCGTAGGATGTGTCCCCGATGGCTTCACGGATTGGTTGTTGGGCTTTTTGCCAGATTTCTAGTAGGTTCATTTTATAAGTAGTACACAGGTTATCCACAGGTGTGGATGAGCTCGACGGATTTAGTTCCGTTTTTGGCTTCAAGGTGGTCATTATAACAAACAAAAAGCCCAATGCAACGAATTTTTATGCCAATTTATCCCGCTTTTTGTGATTGAAGCGTTCCTAGCGTCGAAAACAACGGTATAATTTGTTGCAGACAACGGTTTGTTCGCCTGTCTGGATAACCGCTCATATCGCAACACGTTGCGACAAACGCCCCTGCGGGCAGATTTTGCCTCTGCAAAATGTAGGTTAATCCCTTCCGTGCAGCAATAACCCTAGGAAATATGCTTCGCTTCGGTCTCACTGCTCGCGCAACAGGCATTATCTATGCCTGTTTGCTCACATATCGCCCTTCGTTCACCACATTTCCTAGGGTTATTGCAGGCGAGCGCCTCAAAAATTCCAGCAAGGTTCTAAGATCTTTTATACTAAATGGTTTTGCGCTTGGTTAAACAACTTATGTAAAGATTGGTTTTTTATTGATCAATCGGCACAATACCGTCTGTTGGATAGTGCACAATGACGATTTTATCGCTTGACTTGAGAGAACGCTGTGATATAATTTCCGAATTATGAAAAAACATTTAAAGACACCAACAAAAATCGTAGGTAAGAAAAAGCACGGATTTTTAAAGCGCATGGAAACAGCTGATGGTCGCGAAGTACTCAAGCGTCGTCGGGCAAAGGGCCGTAAAAGAATCGCCTTGTGATCAAAATTTTTATCATTGCGTCTGTTAAAACATACCAAAGCACCAGGTCTTTATTAGGATTCTCCTGCTGTCGCTTTTACCCTTCCTGTTCGCAGTATGCGTTACAGGCGGTGGAGAAGCACGGCTCTTTCTTGGGAACCCTTAAAGCCCTGGCGCGAATTTTTCGCTGCTCTCCTCTATCTGCAGGCGGTTACGATCCGCTAAGGTAAAACTATGGATAAGAATACAATTCTAGCATTTGCTCTGTGTGCAGGCGTTATAATCGGGTATGATGCCTTGTTTGTGGCTCCTAAACGCGCGGAAGCCATTAAAAAACATCAAGTCGTTGCTATTAAAGAAGATATAAAATCCCCCATTGCGGCATCCACAGAAGCGGCAATTTCCGGCAATGCTCCATCAGCGCTGTCCTTCAAAGAAGAAAACAATGATATAAAGACCACAAAAACAGGGTCTTCTATGAGTAATGTGGGTGGCGCGCTCCACAATATAAAGATTGGTGATAAGGACGTATTGCCTTTAACGAAAGTTTTAACGGTTGCAGGTTATGAAAATGAAGAATTTAAAGTAAAAAGCTTAGATGCGAACAGGGCGGTGTATTATTTCAAGAATGACAGAATGGAAATTAAAAAGACGGTTGAATATAAGGATGAACACAATATTTTTGTCAGAATGGAAATTAATTCAAGCGCTGAAGCTAAAATTAATTTATTTGATATTGATTTCATGAAGCATTCTGCCGATGCGAAAGAAAACAGTCTTTATGAGTATTTCGTATCTGTAGATAATAAAGTAGTTAGAAAGGGCAATGCATTTAAGTTTGAAGCAAAAGAAAACAAAACAGTTGGTGGGCAAGTTCAATTTGCCGGATTCAGGGATCATTTCAATATAATAGTGATCCATCCCGAAGGCAACACAAAAACAATTGAAATTAATAAAGTTACAGAGAGTCAACTTAGTGTGGCGGTAAGCGCAAACAAGGCACAGACGTATGATTTTAGCATTTATGTAGGGCCGCAAGACACAATGTTAATGAAAAAGTATGGCAAAGGCTTTGAGAAAGCAGTGGCTTTTAGCCGGTTTTGGATATTAAACACGATTTCTTTCGCTATTTATTACACGATCCCATTCCTACATCTGATTTCTCGAAGCTGGGGGATTAGTATTATTCTCATAAGTCTGATTATATATGGATTAAGCTATCCATTGACGATCAAGAGCATGATGTCCATGCGTAAAATGCAGCAAGCACAACCTAAGATCAAGGCATTACAAGATCGTTTTAAGGGCGATCCGACTAAATTAAATGCTGAGATCATGGAGATATACAAGCGCGAAAAGATCAACCCCTTGGGCGGGTGTTTGCCTTTTTTATTGCAGATGCCGCTTTTTATTTCCTTATATCAGGTGTTGTGGCGTTCTTTTTATTTTCAAGGACAAAGCTTTTTATGGATCAAAGACCTTTCATTGCCAGACCGCTTGATAATGTTGCCTTTCTCCTTGCCTTTTCTAGGCAATGAGCTTAATATACTGCCAATACTTATGGGCATCGTGATGTTCTTTCAACAAAAAGTAACTGCCAAGAATGCGGTTGTTACCGACGAGCAACAAGTCATGCAGCAGAAAATGATGATGTATTTCTTTCCGTTCTTTATAGGCTTTATTTTTTATAAATTTGCAAGTGGCCTGTCTCTGTATTTCACAGTATTTTACGCACTATCGACATGGACGCAAATGAAAATGAATAGCAAAGGAATAGTGGTTTCAGTCTTGGGCCCAAAGCCAAGCTTTTTATGGTATAGGGGAGAGAAGAAACCAAAAGAAAAATAACATGATCTTTGACACCCAGACCAAAGAGTTTGAAGGAAGCTCCACCGAAGAAGCTATAGAGAATGCAGAAAAGGCCTTTGGTGTTTCACGTGAAACGTTAGATATAAAGATCGTTTGTGAAGAGCAAAAGGGATTGTTTGGTATGGGGGGAGCTAAAAGGGCAAAGATTAAGGCAGCATTAAAGAAAAAGTAGTGATATGTTTCACGTGAAACGCGAACTACATTAAAGATTAAAGAATACGGGTCAAAATGTCCAAAGTGATTGCGGTATGTAATCAAAAGGGCGGTACTGGTAAAACAACCACAGCTGTAAATCTTCCTGCAGCATTGGCCGAACTTGGGGCGCGGATTCTTTTAGTTGATATGGATCCTCAAGGGAACGCCACCTCTGGCGTTGGCATTAATAAAAACGATATAAAATCATCTGTATACGATACGCTTGTGCACAAAGCGCAAATGACAGACATTGTTTTACAGACAAAATTTAAAAACCTCTACATTGTTCCCTGTAACATTCATTTAACGGGGGCAGAGATTGAGCTGGTCGGTGCCTTGTCTAGAGAGAATAGGCTTAAGAAGGCCATTGACAGCATTAAAGATCAATACGACTATATTTTTATTGATTCTCCACCTTCCTTGGGATTGTTGACTCTTAATGCCCTTGTAGCAGCTGACTCTATCCTTATTCCAATACAGTGTGAGTTTTACGCGTTAGAGGGCGTATCACAACTCTTACACACCATTGAGCTTATCAGAGAGGGGTTGAATTCTGATCTGGTCATAGAGGGCGTTTTAATGACCATGGCTGATTTTAGGACCAACTTAACAAATGAGGTTATTAAGGAAATCAATACTTATTTTAAAGAGAAGGTGTATAAGTCCATTATTCCAAGGAACATACGGCTTAGTGAGGCACCAAGTTTTGGAAAGCCGATCAATTATTATGATCCTAATTCAGCTGGTGCTGTAAAGTATAAGGAACTAGCACAAGAAGTAGTGGCGGCAAATTTAAAGACTTTGTAGGGTTGCGCAGCGTCACACAAACCCTGTTGGAAAAAATCCTGATACGAAAATGATTATTTGCAAAGGAACAGAATGGAAAATAAAGCTTTAGGGAAGGGTTTATCAGCGCTAATTTCGAAGAATAATTTCCAGTCTGGAAATTCTGATGAAAAAAGCAATAGCATGATGGATGTTAAGCTGATAAAAAATAATAGGCTTCAGCCGCGCCTGGTTTATGACAAAGAGAAATTGGATGAACTTAAGGCCTCTATTAAGGAAAAAGGCGTTTTACAGCCAATACTCATTAGAGCCTCAGGAGATCAATATGAAGTGGTTGCGGGAGAGCGTCGCTTAAGAGCTGCTAGAGAGCTTGGTTTAACCCAGGTGCCGGTGATTATTAAGAATGTCACAGATCGGGAAGCGTTGGTTTTGGCGTTGGTTGAGAACATACAGCGCGAGGAATTAAACGGGATCGAGGAGGCTAAGGCGTACAGACGCCTTATTGAAGAATTTGAGTTTACCCAGGACGCTGTCGCTCAATCGTTAGGCAAAGACCGCAGCACGATCAGCAATTTATTGCGTTTGTTAAAATTGCCCACCGCGGTTCAAGAGATGGTGAGTGCTAATAAAGTGTCCGTGGGGCATGCCCGGGCGTTGTTATCGCTTGAGAACAGCGACGAGCAGATACGTGTTGCCAAAGAAGTTGTGGCGAAAAGCTTATCGGTTCGACAGGTAGAGGCGGCAGTGCAAAAACACTTAGCGGCTAAGATGGAGATCCATCATAAAAAAGCAAAGAACAAAGACCGCGACATTGTTATCCTTGAGGAAGAATTGAGCCGTAGCCTGGGCACCAAGGTCATTGTTGAGGATAAAAAGAACAAGGGCAAGGTTGTTATTGAATATTATTCATTGGATGACCTGGATCGGATCTTGGAGGTTATACGTCGATGAAAGAATCTGTTTTAGTGCTGATCAAGCCGGATGGCATGCGCAAGAAGATCATCGGCAATGTTATCGATCAATTTTTGGCGAGCGATCTAAAACTTATTGGTTTAAAAGCGGCGGCGGTCAGTAAGACGCTTGCGCAAAAACATTATGGGCTTTTAAAGAAACAGTTCTTTTTTAAACAGATCGTGGGTTATCTTTGCGGCGATCTGCACGACGGGCAGCCGGTTGTTGCCATGGTTTTTTATGGAGACAGGGCGATAGCAAAATGCCGCGTCATTGCTGGGGCCACAAACCCAGAAGAGGCGGACCCTGTTTCTGTTCGCGGTAAATTCGGCAGGATCACGACCAAGGGCGTGTATGAGAATCTGGTGCATGTGTCATCAAGTTCCGTGGAAGCCGCCAGAGAAATTAAGCTATGGTTTAAAAAGAGCGAGATGTTAACACATTGATTCAAACTTCATGTGGATTCGACACGACTTGTTGGATCTGCGGGGAGTCGAAGTCTCATCCCCACGAAGTTTGAACCAATATGTTAACTAACGCAGGAATTTTACTAATTAAAGGAACGTTATGATCACTGGAATGACAGGGTTTGGAACGGCGGATTTTAATATCGCTAAAATTAAAGGGACCGTTGAGATTAAAACGGTCAATCATCGTTATTTAGATCCCGCGTATTATTTGCCGTCGGGGTTTTCTTCTTATGAGGAACGCATAGCTAAACTGGTGGCAAAGAATTTAAAGCGCGGACGGGTGACGATATCCGTTCGGATCACTGAGAAGCCGCAGGTTAATGTCACTATTAATCAGGATGCGGTGAAGAGGTACATGGATTTTGGTAAGAATCTGTCCAAGCAATTCCGGATCAGCAATGATCTTAACGTGGCGGATATCATGCGCTTGCCGGGCGTCGTGGAAGCCAAAGAAGTTTTTGTGGACGCTCCGACCTTATGGCCGGTCGTCGCTAAAGCCATAGACAAGGCCTTAGCTTCCGTTGTCGCGATGCGCCGTCGTGAAGGGATCGCGCTTAAAAGCGATATCGGCGGACAATTGGCCCGCATGCAAAAACGCATAGGACAGATCAAGGGTAGAGCCCAGCGGCTGCTCAAAGACGCAAGAACAGCGTCGGGACCGGAAGAATTCGCCGCCTATCAGAAAAGCAACGATATCAATGAGGAATTGTCTCGATTGGCGCATCACATCGACGAGGCAAAGACCTTATTATCGTTAAGCCAGGAAGCAGGGAAAAAGCTTGATTTTATCGCCCAGGAAATGCAGCGCGAAACAAATACAGTCGGGTCCAAAGTGCAGGATAAAGAAATTTCCGCGAGTGTTATCGCGTTAAAAAGCAAGATCGAGAAAATACGTGAACAAGCGAACAATGTTGAATAAACCAATGGGCAAAGTGATCATTCTGTCCGGTCCTTCGGGTTCAGGGAAAACAACCCTGCACAAGGCCCTGCTCAATGATCCTAGCCTTAAGGGCAAGCTGGTTAAATCTGTTTCCGCCACCACTAGAGAAAAGCGGCAGGGTGAGCGTGCGGGCAAAGATTACTTGTTCATAACGCGTCCGGTCTTTGAAAGCAGGATCAAAAAGAACTTTTTCTTGGAATGGGAAAATGTGTTTGATAATTATTACGGGACACCTAAACAACAGGTATTGAAGCTTTTGCACAAAGGAAAACACGTGCTGCTGTGCATCGATGTCAAGGGTGCGGCGCATGTGCGTAAGGAATTTCCTGAGGTTTTTAGTATTTTTATAAAAACGCCGACGATGAAAGTGCTTCAGGATAGATTGCGGCAACGGGCATCGGAAACCCACGAATCTTTGAGCCTGCGATTGAAAGTGGCGCGCAGTGAATTGAAAGAAGCCAAGCAGTATGATCGGGTGGTCATTAATGGGCGGCTTGAAAGGGCTTGCCGCGACCTAACGGCCATTGTGCTCAAGGCCATTAGCATTGATTGACATTTGTGCGCTCTTGTGTTATAAATCTCGTTTTACCAAGCATGTAAAGTAGGCGGGGAGTTCCCGCAAAGAGAGGAAGTTACGTATGGCATATCAGCCGTTAGAGCATCTATTACCAAAAGCAGCGGGTAGCGTATATAAATTAGTACGCATGGCATCGAAGCGCGCCCTGGAGATCAGCGAGACAGGAATGCGTTTGGTGCAATTGCCCATGAACACGAAGTTGACCACGGTGGCATTGACGGAGATCAGGAATGCGAAGGTCGTGGAAAAAAGCTGTTCGAAAGAATTCGAAGAAAAACCGAGCGGTAAAAAGTAAATATGGCCAAGACGGCTAAAAAGATCGTTTTAGGTGTTTGCGGCAGTATCGCTGCGTATAAAGCGGGGGACCTGATCCGCAGTTTACAGGACCAGGGTGCTATAGTGCAGGTGGTCATGACCAAGGGGGCGGAACAGTTCATAACACCGTTGACCCTTTCGACCTTATCCGGCGGTAATGCCTTAACGGGCATGTTCGAAGAGGGTGCATGGAGCATGGCGCATTTGCAGCTGGTCAAAGAGTCTGACGCGCTATTGATCGCTCCGGCCACGGCGAATATCATTGGCAAGTTCGCCAATGGCATTGCGGATGATTTCCTAAGTACGTTAGTGTTGGCATATCAAAAACCTATATGGATAGCGCCGGCGATGAATGATGACATGTACGCGAATGCGATCGTCAGGGAAAATTGCACGAAGCTTAAGAAACACGGATTTAAATTCATTGAGCCTATCAAGGGTAAATTAGCTTGCGGCGTGACAGGCGTGGGGCATTTAGCCGAAGTTGAAGATATTGTTAAGGCGGTATTGAAGTAGCCGAGAGATTGAATAGCGGCGGGGTAGCCAAGTGGTAAGGCAGCGGTCTGCAAAACCGCTATTCACCGGTTCGATTCCGGTCCTCGCCTCCAATATTTTTCGGGCGGGTGGTGGAATAGGTATACACGCAGGACTTAAAATCCTGTGATCGCAAGGTCATGAGGG
>JANNCL010000004.1:0-4921 GCA_031386565.1 Candidatus Omnitrophota bacterium | reverse complement strand
TGAAGATCTCTGGCGCCCGATAAGCGAACATGACCGCGTAAAAAAAGACCAGATAACCGCTGATCCAAGAATAGACCGCTACTCTTTTCATAACGTTTGCTTTAACCAATCGCTGATCCATCCTACGACCTCTTTACTATAGCGGCGCATTAAATACTCCGCATGAGGGCCTTTTTGAATGATTTCCAAAGCTTTCAAAGATTTCGTTTTGTCGAACAATGCTTTCGAGTGCCACGGCTTAATGATCCAATCATCCGTTCCATGGATATAAAGGATCGGCTGCCCTAATTTTCCGACAACGTCGATCGGTTTTTCTTTTTTATACCAGAATGGCCCCGGCCTCACCCCTTTGCCGATACGCCCTTTTCCCAGTAAACTATAGCGAATATCATTCTCTACGTCCAGTTCCCAAAGGCGGTATTCGATCTTGTCAGAATCGGATGGCGCACTCACCGCGATCACAGAAGTGATCGCTGACGTTTTACCGGCCGCGATGATACTGGTGGCCCCCCCCAGAGAAAAACCTATAACCCCGATAGATGTGTATTTCTCTTTAAATTTTTCAACAACCGCCAGGAGATCTAAATACTCCTTCGATGTCCAATGGAACGATCCGCCACTATTACCGTGCCCGCGAAAATCCATGGCGATCACATCATAAGTATCAGTCAAAGCCGCCGCCAGCTCTTTAAGCAACAACGCATCCTTGCTATTATAAAAACCCGGGGCAATGATCACCAAACCTGCATGCCCGTGCTGATAATGATCAAACGCAACAGCGACCCCATCTTGTGTTATTACAAAACTATGCATGTCAACCTCCTGTTCAGATCTTCAGAACGATCAACATCGCCCCGCTGAACATTAACGCCATACCTGCCCATTGCCATGCATTTAATTGCTCTCCCAGGAATAACGCCGACAGGACAATGGCGAACACCAAACTTAATTTATCCAGCGCGATAACCCCTGATGCAGGGCCCAGTTGCAGTGCTTTAAAATAACAGATCCAGGATAATCCTGCGGCTAAAGCGGACAACACTAAAAAGATAATGGCTTTAGTGTCCAACACCCCTAAATTCACCCATTCTTTACGCAGCGCGATCAATCCCACCAGGAAAAAAGCGATCACCACGGTCCTGATCAAAGTGGCCAGATTGGATGGGATGCTGTTAACACCTAATTTCGCCAAAATAGCAACGAGGCCGGCAAAAAAAGCAGAAAAAAGTGCAAAAAACTGCCAGGAATTGAACACGCGCTTACTCCTTATCTCCGATATACTTAAATCTGGGCACTATTTTATCCTCTACCGTCACATTTTCCTGAAACATCGCCAAAGGCCTGACCCACAGCGATCCTTCCGGAAATTCTCCCGCATACAAAGCTTTGTAAACAACCATCAACTCCAGCGTTTCACTATGCCGCGCCACATCAACAACCTCATAGCGCTTGCCTTTATAGTGCGTGTATATTCCTTTTTGAATGTCTGTCATAAGCCCAAATGAACTATTTTAACATCCGTTACCCAGAAAACCTCACACGCCCCGCCCCCTGAATCTGAACGTGTCAGCGATGTATTTAATGTTGCCCCGGTCTTCTTGTTGACAACATCCACCAGATAACCCTCAAGATCAACACTATCATAACGCTTTATCTGTTTGATGCCATGCAAAACATTCTTATCCGCGGGCAGGATATGCGTATTCGCGCTGTGGCTAATGATAGCACCGGGGTCGATCGGAGGTTGTTTGTCCCAGCGGTATTCATAATATCTCCCACCCTGGGTGATCTCCATCCAATTGATGACCTTGGCATCGCTCATCGGTCCCCAGCCTAAAGCCAGATCATACGGAGCAAGTTTATCTTCATCCGAGCCCGTCCAGTAATGATGTTTTGAGAGAACAATCGCCTGAATGTGATATTTGGCGCGAGCGGTGATGAAGAAGTTCCGGTGTTCCCACGTGCGATTGGAAGCATCCTCTGTTTGCTCGGGATCATCTGCCGCCCGTATCCCTTCCCAATCCGCTTTCGGTGTGGGGTGAAAGACTAACCACCCTAAAAACAAACACCCGATAATAATAGCTGTCTTTTTCATATATGCCGTACTTTATTGTGTAATTAATTTCCCTCAGCCACGCCGATCAGGAAAAGAACCGCGTAATCTTGCTTTTTGCAGCCCTTGATCGCAGGCATAACAGACCCCGGACCAACCGGAAATGCCGCCTTCTGAACCATATCCGGTGAACACGCACTATTACTTGCCGCCGGGGTGTAGCGTGCGGAACGGCATGGCAAGTGGGTCACATCATAGAGCTTGGCACCATTGCTTAATTCCCATTGCTGTTGGCCTTTTTGATCCGCGGGAGAAATAGTCAGCACAACCGTAACCTCGCGTCCGCCGGTCACAACATATTTACCGGGCGGGATCGGAAAAACCGGCTTTTCCATGATCACGCCATGTTCTTCCAGCCACCAATCCGCATTATCGAACTTCCACTGCGCAGGAGCAACCCCGCCGGCAGCCTTTAATTTTGAGTACCCCTCCAACATACATCCCCGCGGCCCCGGATCCTGCGACCACAACCCCCACATCTGAGCCCCGCCGCCAGAGTTCGCCTGAGGATCCCCCAACGCCGCAATGTACTGCAGCGGAACATGTTTAAACTGTGTAGGTGCATTGCCGTCGGCATGAACCGATCGACTAAGGACGATCAGCATGAAAAATCCTAATGACCATGATATGCGGATTATACTGCGGTGCATTTGGATCAATATTTTTTCCTTGTGTGATCTTGCGAAGGGCGAATTAAAAAATCAACTTAATTGCTCATAGAGCCTTTTAACAGCCAGCTCCTTAGCCTTTGCTTCGACTTCTATTGTAACATTAAGTTCGCGCCAGCATTCCGGAAAATCTTTAATATCGATATAATCATCATGTTCATTTGTGTTGCCCCCATCCCAACCTTGCTTGGGACTAGATATGTGAAAAAGAGGCTCTCGATCCCACGTCGTTAAAGCCATTTTGGTCGCCTCTTCAATAGATAACTCATCTGGATTACAGCGATGATGATGAACATCATAAACAAAAGGAATTCCTTCCTTTTTACATATAGGCAAGAGATCTTGAGGAGTATACGTTTTATCATCATTCTCAAAACTTAATCGGCTGCGCACTACTTTAGACAAACGTTTTAAATTACGAACAACCTGATCTAACGCGTGTTGCTTATTTCCGTAAGCTCCACCGCCATGAATATTGATAACATCTGCCCCAACCCATTCACTAACCTGTGCTTGATAATTCAGATCAGCGATTGAACGCGCTGTTACTGCTTCATCAGAAGAACTTAGTAAAATGAATTGATCCGGATGAAAGACAATTCTTAAATGGCGTTGCTTAGCGATCACCTTACATGCTGCAAAAGATCTGATAATATCTTTACCATCCGGCAGATCTTCTAGATCATACCCGACTTGAGGATGAGTTTTCAAAGGAAGGATCTGACTATTAACACGAAAACAAGCAATTCGATTATTAGCACAATATCTAAGGGCTTCTTGAAGCGCAAAAGCGTTGCTCTTGCAAAGTTTAGAAAGCTTTAAGAACGACTCTTTCTTAGTAAGCTTCATTAATGAAGCAGCAGTTGTTGTAGAGAACTTGATGGGTTCATTAGAAAAAACACAACAAAGGCCTAATCTAAGCATCTATGCTCCGCTTTTTAAGATAGTGCACGTAGGTTTGCGACATCTTTCTGAATTGCAATGTAATGACTAACGCGGCCTTTTTCATTTGTGTAACCTATCACTTTCCATTCCATTATAAACTCAGTTCCATCCTTACGGTAATTAATAGCTTCTCCATGAAAAGGAGTGCCGCTACGAATATTTTCACTTAAACGCTTAAGGACCGCTTGATCCGTTTTAGGCCCCTGTAAAAATGAAGGACTTCGTCCCACGCATTCATGCTGCGCATACCCTGTGATCTGTGTGAATGCCTGATTAATATAAACGATGGGGAAACCATTCTCTGCCGTTGTGATCATAAAGGCATCAAATGAACACTCCATAGCTAATTCAAAAAGTTTGTCAGGTATCTGTCTATCCCATTCTTCGATCTCAAACCTATTCTCTCCGTTATTTCTATTTAACATTTTATCTCCCTAATTTGATCAAACCAAGAAAATCTTAAAGGTAAAAAACGTTCGTCCGTAATGCTCCTTTGAAAATCCCATGATCTTACTATTAGCCTGGTGGCAAATGACCCAAGCGTCACTTGTCACCAGGCGATCACACTTATGGAAGGATCACTTGATCGATCACATGAATAACTCCATTAGTGGTCTCGATATCTGTGGTGACAACTTGGGCATCATTGACATAAACCTTACCTGCTTCAACCTTAATATTGACTTCCTTGCCATTCACCGTCTTGGCGGTCGTAAGCTTAACTACATCTGCCGCCATCACCTTACCAGCCACGACGTGATAGGTCAGAATAGCCGCAAGCTTCTCTTTATTCTCTGGCATCAATAAGTTCTCTAAAGTACCCGCTGGTAATTTAGCAAAAGCCTCATCGGTTGGTGCAAAAACAGTGAAAGGTCCGGCGCTCTTTAGGGTCTCGACCAAACCAGCGGCTGTTAAAGCCTTCGCTAAAGTATTGAATGAACCAGCTGCAACCGCTGTGTCGACGATATCCATCTTTGGCTCAGCTGCATTTGCCGTATTTAAACTTAAACCCATCACCAAAACTGCTGCTGCGATCATTACGTTTTTCATACAATCTCCTGGTATTATCCTCACCACTACACCTGTGAGGAGATTTTTGATAAACTTAACTTATATTTCTGTAGGGAGACATCTTGCGAGCCTCCTTATGGCGGCGCAAGCCGAC
Source organism: Candidatus Omnitrophota bacterium (assembly GCA_031386565.1). Classification (GTDB taxonomy): domain Bacteria; phylum Omnitrophota; class Gorgyraeia; order Zapsychrales; family Fredricksoniimonadaceae; genus JACQQW01. Next base: position 30 of record JANNCL010000004.1, on the reverse strand, counting down.
CATTGAAATAAGACTGTTGCTTCCTGCGTT
>JANNCL010000003.1:0-8159 GCA_031386565.1 Candidatus Omnitrophota bacterium | reverse complement strand
TTCTGCGTATCTTTGCCATTATTTCCCAATAACCAAAAACTCAGGATCACGACGACAATTCCCAAAATGCCATAACTCATCAGTGGGTTCTTATTAAATTGTTCTTTGATCTTTTCAATATGTGCATCCATATTATTTATTCACGATCATATACATTGTTGTCTGGTCCCCGTCTGTACCTGTAGGGTTTAAAGTGTCTGACTGTGAGGTGATGGCCGAAAGCCCTTTAAACATGATCTTCTCAGTTGGAACAATGGCAATATTGTCGCTTAAGTTCCTTGCTTTTATGATATACACGCTCATGATTGGAAAGTCATAAGCAGCAACGAATCGCAGCTCGATCGGATCATCCTTTAAAGTTATTTTACGATCGATCTTAAGGACCGTTGCCCCCGCCGGTTCATGCCCCAATAAAACATCTTTCATCACATCCATCACATTGATCCCGCCTTGATACCCCTTAGCAGCTGTTTTGCCCCCTCCTATGACGACATTAAGATCATGTGCCCCGGAAACCTTTAAATTCAGCGGATAAGAACGGCCGGATACGCCCGTAACAAAAATATCGGAAGGGGTATCGGTCTTTGGCAGGATATACAAAGCACTGTCCATCGCCTCCACTAAGATCGAGTCAGCAGCCCCACCCTTGACCACCTTGGCAATATTTTCAGGGAATGATACTTCTGAGACTTTTCCAACACTGACATGCACCGTAGTTGCTTCCGCCGCAAAGCAATAATGTGTCACCAAGATCAAGATCATAACGATCACTATTCTCATTGATTTTGCTCCTGTTCTATGGAAGCGATCAGCAATCCAAACGGATTGATCTCTGTTGGCCCTACCGCAATGACCTCCACGTTAAAGGTCAGATCCTGTTCTTTGACCATCTCTTTTCCCATAAAAAGCACTTTCTTGCCCTTAACCATCACCTTAAATCCTTTGCCCACTTTCACAATGTCCGGATCCCTGGCAATGGTAAACAAGGAAGATATGTCATTACGCTTGATCTCTTCTAAATCTTTACTCAGCCGAGAACGCGTTCTTGAAAGCAAATATGGCGACATAATGCGCTGGGCTCGTGTGTAAACATCAGTGGCTGTGGCCGGATTGAAATTGCTCCAATCAAGCAGCCACGATGCCACAAAGGCACTGGCAATGCCTAATGAACTTGATGCAGGTAAAGCAATGCCGGCTTGCCATGAACTCGGCAGATAATATATTGGCTTAGGTTTTACAGCTAAATAAACCAATGAACATGCCAGCACCACACAAGCCAAGCTCAATCCAAAACATATGAATAGCAAACGCTGATTCATAAATTCCGCCTTGGACCAGCGTTCAACAAACTGTGTGCTTTTCGATCGTTGTGCTTGCATAAGCTCCATAAATTTTGACTTTCTTAGGTGATGGCGCGTGTCCCGGAAAATCAAGCCCCAGCGCGTATAATCGGTGCAATAAATATCCCGCCGGTTTTCCTCGTTTAAAGCACACCAACATGATCCATGATGCGATACCCAGAACCCCGGGAACATAGGGTTCAAATAACAAACTTCCAATACCAATGCCCAAGACGACAAACGCCACATCCTCCGCCTCTAATCCGAACAAGATCTGTGGTTTATCAATACTGCGATAACATAAATGCATCGGTCAATTTCCCGTGGCTACTTTCTCCAATAAGATAGGTAAGAACAGCAGCATCACAAATGCCACCGCGCAACTAATGGCCAGTTTATGCCTGCCGCGCAGTAATGACGCCACTCCAGTCAACAGGATCACCGCCCCTAATAATTTAGCGATCGGACCTTTTAAAATTAGAACTGTTTTCTGCGAAAAATCCGTGACCGTCTGCTCCGGATCATCAGCTAATACAGAACTGACAACACTCAACATGAAAACATGCAGCAAAATAAACATCCTTAATAAGAAACTCATAAAACGCCTCCTTTATTAAATACCACCCTTGTTAAGACAACCATTATTGGAACTAAGACAACAAAAGCCGTCGCAAAATAAGGATATTCCCATGCCCATCCAATATCTTTGCCATGATTGGCCTGAATGTGTGCGATAAACATCGATACATAAAAACTCACCGCTATGCATAAATTCCACGACTTGATCCAGAAGAAATTTCTGATATAGGTAACAAAGACGGTAAGATCGCTATTGATAAGCATGACTAACAGCATTAAAGGAAAAGTAACTGCTAAAATGATCTGCGCAACGCCTTCTATATAGGGAAAGGCCTTGATCATAAAAAAACAACCATCAAAGGGATCAATATTACGTGAAGTCTCAGACTGAAGCATGACGCGTCGGGCAAATGAACTTATTATCAGCGATTTTAGATCATCATAGCTTATCCCCATCAACAGAGACAATTTCTTACAGGACTCTGCCTTCAAATAAAGATCATTGTTAAAATAAGCATCGATCTTGTGTGTTAGATCCCGCCATTGTTTTTTCTCGTCAGCGGTATAATATTGCGTCAGTTCATTGAATGTGAGTGCTTTAGACTCATGGACCGATCGGGTCAGCACTGGTATATAATGATCATTAATAAATGCATTGAATTGAGATCGTAAACCCGTATCCAAGAACCCTAAGCGCACCGCTTCCCTTATATAACGCAATTGCTCATATATTTGGTTGGTGTTGACCATAAACTTTCCCCACTCAGGAAAGACTTTGTCAAAAGCCCCGATCATCCCGAGCATCACCAGATCTGTTCCATGGGATATGAACGCAAAGATATTAGGGATACGGTCGAAACTAACGAGCGCATTCTTTAATTCAACTGCCTTGGGCGTTGAACTATCATTTGATTCCTGAACACTTTTATAGTTGGTTAAAGCATGGGAAGGAAGCAACAGCAGGACCAACACCAGGATAAGCGCGGAGTAAACCCATATTGCCCCAAGTTTTCCGGTACGCGACAGGCGCCACAGCAGCAGCAAATACCCAACCACCCCTACGGCTATCCCGATACCGCTCTTACCAAAAATAAACTCCATCAATAACTGCGACAAATTAAACCCTGCCACGTTCAAGGCCGTATCAATGGGTGTTACACCGTAAATATCCATGAAAATAAAACAAACAATCGGGGGAAGGTTAAACGACTGTTACTACTTCACTCATGGGGGATGAGTGATTGATTAATTATCAATTATTATATTGATGATTACGACAATGTCAAGAGGAATATTTCAATAACTACTTTACGCCCCCCACCGCCCCAAGAAATCCACGCAGATCGGTCATGGGCGTGATGCTAATAATGTTCGGCGTAAATCCAGGAGCATCTTGGAGTTTTTGCAGCATGGCCGGATCAATATCAAATCGGATATCTTCACCAGCGTTCTGAGTTTGCAAATTCATCTTATCCGCATTAAGATCAATACCGCCGGGGGCTTTCTTTTGTGAATCACTTTCAATTTCATCCGTAACAAAAGCCATTGCTCTATCTTTTCCCTCAGTCACAGAAATATTCTGATGCAAATTCAATTTTCTGGATAAAGCATTAAATAATATAGCCAGTTGATCAAGTTTTTTCTTCATTCGATCATGATCAGCTGTTATCTGTGCATACAAACTCTTAGCCACTTGCCCCTTACCTGAAGCACTTAAATTATTCACATTTGCGATACCCGCATTGGTAGTAGATACTAATTGTTGTTGCAATTCATTAAAGATATCAACAAACCCTTTCCCCCCCTTCTTTACCATATCAATAAACTGTTCTTGAGTCCTTGCATCAATGGAATTGGAATCCGCCTTTAAAGCCTTAATATCTCTTGATACAAAAGCATTTACCAAACGGGGGTCTACACGTGTTTCTTTCAGAACATCCGCTAAGATACCGTTTAAACTACTCTTTGCTTTAACTGCATGACTCCCCTCATCCTTGACTAAATTAGAGATGTTAACACCAAATGCTCGGGCGACATTCAGCCTGCTTTCATCAAAAAAGGACTGATTACGATGCTGCACATAAAGAGCGAGAGCTTTTCTGCGTAACAGCTCCTCTCCCTTAGGATCTGCCATCAAAGCTTCCATACGAATATTATCAAAAACTCTTTGTTTAATAAATCTTGCTGCATCGGCATGCGTCCCAACACTACCCTGTTGGGCCAATCTTAAAATATTTGCCAGGTCATAAAACAGCCTTGGTCCCAAGATCAACTGTGATAACATGGCATCAATTTCATCCCCACCCCGACTATGTTCATCCTCATGGATCGCAACAGATGCCCACAATGCCTGATGCAACGATTCATTGTCTTCCCTATTATCTTTGGGCCACTGTTTCTCATAAAGCGCCTTTGATATCGGATCAATTACTGATCTTTCTCGGTCATGAAGCCATCGTTGAACTAAATAGATGGATAATTCCATTTTGTTAATATCCACAATGGATAAATCACCGATATTCTTCCCCTCATTTAGTTCCAATCTGATTGAAGTTGCACCCATAACTCGCTTAGGTTCGGGTATTTCATCTCTTAAGGGAACAACAAACGACAATTTTGGAAAAAATACCGATTTTTCATAAACAAAATGTTCTTTTAAATAAAACCTATTTCCTTGCATCACGGGCTCAATCAAAACATTAAAACGACTTAATACACTGTTCGCTTGCTGAATACGCCCAATTACCTCGCCAGAAAACCCAGTCTGACCATTAACTGATACAATTAACCCTCCCTGACTAGCAGTAGCTTTCAAATACGCCTCAAGACTTTTCATGGTAGAAGCTACTTCAGGTTTCTTAGAAGCGACCTCCGCAATAGATTTCATCGGCGGATAATATGGTTTATAAATAGGCTGCGCATCCCAAGCCCAAACCCGCTGCGGCGCCAAAACACTCAACCCAACTAAAGCCATCAATCCTCTTCGACCAAGATTAACCGTCTCAGTTATTTGAGCATGGTCAGCCCTAGCATTAGTTTGCATCTTCCCCATGAATTTATACAAAGATCTTAAATTTGTATCCATTTTTTCACTATTAATTGCACTCATTGAATCTTTATAAATCTTTATTTTACGTACTAGAAAATCAATCAAGGCAAGTTCGTTAATCTCTGGTAAACCGGAAAGATACTCTTCATCATCTTTATATAGTCGTATCTCAACCTCATCATAAGTTCCTGTGCTATTTAAAATCAAAATAACAATCTTTGCGGGGGTTTTTTCTGAAAAAGCAGACTTAAACTGACGCCATCTTGATTTGATATTTGTATCGAACTTTAAATATTTTTTTCCATTAACAACTTTTACACCGCTCTCTGCCCATAATTGAAATAATTTCTCTGCGGATGCTTCTAATGAAATTTCAGGAATAATGTTATCAAGATCTTTTAAGAAGTCTTTAATGATGTGCTTATGAAATAGAATAAATAAATCAGAGCTTGGCAGCTCTAAAAAATCTACAACGGCACCCAATAAGCCCCTAATGCGTAATTCCAAAACTCCTCTAGATCCCTTTTCAGCCATAGTTTTATATAAACTACGAACTTTGTCGTAATTGATAGGATCAAAATTGATAATTATCTCACCATCAGATCTAAAATTCTCAAAATCCTCTCCTGTTTTCAAAAACCAATCACTACGTCGATCAGCTAATGGATAACCAAAAACTTCATCTGTAACTTGATCAATTCGATCTAATAAAATAGACGCTTTCTTCCTCAATGAATCCTGATTATCCCAATGCCATTGAGATAGTGATGGTAAGGTGTAAAAGGGGGTTTCAATCGCCCAAGTTATTTTATCTTGATACTTAACTTTAATAAATTTTAAAGGGGCAATCTTTATTCCATTTTGCTCAAGCTCCACAATTCCACTATTTGAAATAATTACTTCATAAGCTTTTTCAAAAAAGTTTTTCATTTCATCATCAAATGATGCATTAAAAATTTTAATGACCCGTGTTGAATCTCCCGGATATTCAAAAACTTTTGACTGAGTTCCTTTCTCTGCTCCTGGGACTAATTTGGGGTTATCCAGAACCACTATATCCTGAGGACTATCTACCCTTTCAGCTTGAGAGTAAGCTCTTGTTTGTGCTATTTCCATATCCTGCCCTACAGCACCTATGTCCGCTTTAACAAGTTGGACCCCATTATTATCAAGATTTCCACTAAGCAATACACCATCCTCAGTAACCCTCATCGCCGCATCTAATTCCAAAGCCGTCATCCCAACCCCACCCGAAAAATACTTCCTAGGCAAGATTTGTTTACTTAGCGGATCCTGCTCTTCTTTAATATAGTTATAGGCGCCTTTTTTAAAGGCTTCGAGATAGCGCTGGTAAATGGCCTTGGTGTTGGTTTCTCCGTTAAATTCTGTGCCTTTGATCTTGTTCTTGTCGTTGTATACTTTGGAAAGGATGCTGTCTTTGATCTTCTTTTTATACCATGTGGCCAGGATCAAGGAGTTGTAGACTTGACGTAACTGGGCGAAATTCTGGCCTTCGTTGATCTCTTTACTTAATGCGGGGATCACGATCTCTCTAACGATCTGAGAGCCCATGGCACTAACTTCGGGCGCAACCATATTGTCCCACTTCCCGGCTTCTTTGGCGTGTCCAGCGATTACGTTCTCTTTGAGCGACAGATAATCCTGCTCCAGCATGACCTTTAATCTAGACTCAACCACATAGGCGGTTCCGGCTTTTGCATTTTCATAAACCACGGCTTTTTCTGGAACGATCCAAACTTTATTGAAAGTGTTGACCGGAATATTGGTCGTACCGAATTTCTTGGCGGCTTCTTCGTAAATGCGCTTCCAAAACTTTTTACCGGTTTCATCTTCCGGATAGATCAAACTGGCAGTTACTTGTTTAAGTAAATAATCCTGCGCCAATAAATCACGGCCCATTTCAGTCTGTCCAAAACTTTCTGGGACAATACGGTCCTTTTCATAAGGGCTTAAGTTGACCCAGAGGTCTTTTTCGGGGGTGGTTAAAGAAGCTAAGAAATATTTGATCAGTTTGGTTGATTCTTGTTTTAATTGTTCCTGATCAACCCCCTCCCTTGCCCTCCCCACAGGTGGGAGGGAACCAGAATCTAGGACAAAGTCAAATTTGAAAGGGTTCTCCTTATGGACCTTGATACCCTTTAGGATCGGAGGCACAAACGTAGGGCTTAAACGTACCATCGTACCGGGAATTGGTAAAATGATCTCGCCGGCTCTAAGCACACTGGGGCTCAAAGACGTTAGGAAGAAAGCAAGAATCAAGCTATAGACTATTGGGGTTCTCATTACGATAGGAAGTATATACTATATATAGGCACCAAACAAATCCGATGTCAAAAAATAAATTAGCCCAAGTGCATGATATAGATACACTTAGGCCAATTTAATAAAAATTATTTACGGTAAGAACCTTATTATCTCAAACACGGAACGAATTCCGTTCTTTTGATCATTTCTTATGGGCTTCCAGATCAACATTGATCAAAACTTCATCGCTGAGAGCTAAACCGCCATTGTCTAAAGTTTTGTTGTATTTAACACCATAATCCTGACGATTAACGGTCAATTGGCCGCTGAGACCGATCGCTGTTCCTCCCATAGGGCTTTTGATCGGGCCGGATATTTCTACAGGAAAATTAACTTCTTTGGTAACGCCATGCATGGTTAAATTCCCCTTCAATGAATATTTACCATCCTTGCCTGTCAACTGAGTGCTGGCAAAAGTGATGACCGGAAATTGAGCTGCGTCAAAAAAATCCGGACTACGTAAATGCTCATCCCGCTTCTCGTTGCTTGTGTTAATACTTTTCGATTGTATGGTCGCCTCAGCGTTGAAACTTGCCGCATCTAAAGGATCAAAGGTCACCGTCCCGGCATAATCACCGAAAAAACCCTTTGTTGTTGAAATCATCAAATGTTTAACTGAAAAACCGATCTGTGAATGGGCATTGTCAATGGTGTAAATATCCGCCGCGTAAACATTCACAGATAATAGAACAACTGCCGCTAAGAATAATAACTTTTTCATACCGCCTCCTGGTATTATCCTCACCACTACACCTGTGAGGAGATTTTTGATAAACTTAACTTATATTTCTGTAGGGAGACATCTTGCGAGCCTCCTTATGGCGGCGCAAGCCGACCATTGAAATAAGACTGTTGCTTCCTGCGTT
>JANNCL010000320.1:0-5301 GCA_031386565.1 Candidatus Omnitrophota bacterium | reverse complement strand
AGGACCATTGAAAGCCCTAAAGATCGTTTGGTGACAATCTTAGTTGCTCCGTTGATGAGCTGTTCAGCGAGATTGCCGGTGTATGCGATCATGATCGTGGTGTTAATGCCTCAGGCTAATGCGTTCCAAAAAGCAGGGGTGATGCTGGTGTTATATTTACTCGGCATTGTTGGGGCCTGTTTGATGGCATGGCTTTTTAAGAAAACCTTGTTGCGCTCGGTGAAACCGGTTTTCTTAATGGAGTTACCGCCGTACCGTTTTCCTTCCTGGAAAACGATCGCGTTGCATATGTGGGAACGCAGCGGTTTATTCTTACAGCGTGCCGGGACAGTGATCTTAGCATTATCGATCGTCCTATGGGCCTTGATGGCCTACCCTAAACATCAGGGGATGGATGAGGCTGCCGCGCTTAAAGCCAGTTATGCCGGTCAGGCGGGAACTATGATCGAGCCGGTGATTAAACCTTTGGGGTATGACTGGCGCATTGGCATTGGATTGATCGCGTCCTTCGCTGCCCGCGAAGTTTTTGTATCAACCATGAATATCGTCTTTAATATTGGTAAGGAAGAGAAAGAAGACTCTTTAAAGGTCGCTTTTGAGAAAGCCGTGTGGCCGGATGGTACGCCTCTTTTTACGCCCTTGGTTTGTATTAGTTTAATGGTCTTTTATGTCTTTGCCCTGCAGTGTTTGAGCACCATCGCGGTGGTATACCGAGAAACGAACTCCTGGCAATGGCCGTTATTTCAATTCTGCTATATGGCCGTACTTGCCTACCTTGCGGCCCTGTCGGTTTTTCAGATTGGCCGTCTTTTCCTTCATCCGTAGTAATACGTATATTATCCTCTCCCCAATAGGTTTATATTATACACATAGTCTTTCTTTGTTAATACTTTAAGGGGGTAGATATGACGCAACCATTCAAATATTTGTACGGACCTGTATATTCGTGGCGATTGGGCAAGTCTCTTGGTATTGATCCTTTATCCTGTGATGAAAAAATATGTAATATGAATTGTGTGTACTGTCAATTGGGCGTGACGAAAGAGCTGGTTCACACGCGTCAGGAATATGTGAAGACAGAAGATATTTTAGAAGAGTTGGAACGCGTTCCGAAATATTTTATTGATTACCTGACATTTTCGGGACGGGGGGAGCCGACATTGGCAAAGAATTTAGGAGCAATGATCCGTGCTATCAAAGAAGTCCGTCGGGAGAAGATCGCGGTGATCACCAATTCATCGTTGATGACGGATGAAGCGGTACAACAGGATCTTTTAGAAGCAGATTTTGTGCTGGCCAAATTAGATGCCAATGATCAGGAATCCTTTGTGAGTATTGATGGCCATTGTGGCTTGGATTTCAATGCCATTGTCGCGGCGATCGGTTCATTTCGTGAACGATTCAAAGGTAAATTAGCTTTGCAAGTGATGCTCATTGATGAGAATATTGAGAGCGTTGCTGAATTAGCGGATGTGGCGCGCAGACTTAATCCAGATGAGATACAGTTGAATACGGCGCTTAGGCCTTGTGCGGTGCGGGCATTAGAACGTGTTGAGATCGAGTGGGCCAAGAAATTCTTTGGTGACATGCCGGTGGTCAGTCCCTGGGATGTGCCTGCAGAAGCGTATAAGCCATTGGATGAGCAGGCAACGGTCCGTCGTCATGGCAATTACCGTAAAACACGGTATGGTTATTAAGCGTGCCTCATGATCCGTGTATTCCTAGCTGATGACCATGAGATCTTCCGCAACGGCCTCAAAAGTCTCCTAGAGGCGAATAAAGAATTCAAGGTTGTCGGACAGGCTGGGGATGGTGAGGAATTGTTGGAGCGGATCAATACGTCTGAGTTCGATTGTCTGGTTCTCGATCTATCCATGCCCAACATGGATGGTTTACAAGCTTTGGAAAAGATCCATACGCTATACCCTAAACTAAAATGCATGGTATTGACCATGCATAAAGATGCCGAACATTATAAAAGGGCGATGGCTCTAGGCGCTCAAGGTTACGTATTAAAAGACTGCGCGTTCGATGAATTGATCGTTGCCATTCAATGTGTTCTAAGCGGGAAGCATTATGTTTCTCCGTCGATATCGGATCTGATCGCCCAGCAGTATGTTCGGTCCTTAGATAAGAATGCCGCTTCCGTGTTAAATATCCTGACCGAACGGGAGAAGCAGATCGTGGGGTTTATCGCTGATGGAATGGCGAACAAGAATATCGCGGCTCATCTGAAGATCAGTATTCGGACAGTTGAGGCTCATCGTAATAGGCTTAATCATAAATTAGGTGTCAAGAATACAGCGTCGTTGGTCAAATATGCGATGGAAAATGGAATAGCATCTCCGATTTTCTAATAAAAATTTTAAGTCTATGTGCATTCTTGTGATATATTAATTAAAAAAGGGGACGGTATGTTAAAGTTTATATTTTCTTTTATCTTGGGGTTATTATTATTAGGCAGTCAACCGGCAGCGTTATTGGCTCAGGCTGATGCAGCTGATGATAATGAAGAAGATACGCAGCAGATCCAAAATGATGAAGGCTATGGTAAGGATGATGCGGAATATTACAGCAGTGAGAGTGATAATGCCGCTGTTACGGAAGAAGGCCCTAATACCACTGATGATGAAGCTGTCAATGAAGGAACTGATACAGATACGATCGATGAAGGGAATATTGCTGATATGCCTTCTGATGGCGAGCAACAATAGTCCTGTTTGTTTTGCTCAGGAAGCCGTCTCTCCGCTGGCGGAAGTCAACAAGACCTATTTTAAGGCGCTCCATTTTTATGAACACAAGAACTGGAGAGCCGCAAAAGAATCTTTTCAGGATTTTTTAAGCATTTCCGATCACAATCTTTTGTTCATCCCATCCATGTATTATCTTGCCTATTGTTATCAGCAAATGCACGAGGATCAAAAATCCCTTACTTTGTATCAAAAAGTTGTAACTCAGGCAAGTGCGGAAGATGCCTTCTGGAGCCAGATGGCCCAAAAGCGCATGGAAGAAATCTCACCAATGATCAGTACCCTAAATTAGGCCCCAGCCATCGTTCGATAACGGATAGCGCCATGCCTTTGCGTTTGGCATAATCTTCCACTTGATCACGTCCGATCTTGCCCAGTGAAAAATATTTTGATTGCGGATGAGAAAAATAGTGGCCACACACTGCTGCGGTCGGTGTCATGGCGTAGCTTTCCGTCAGAGTGATGCCGGTAGTGCGCGTGGCATCAAGCATGTGGAATAAAAATTCTTTTTCTGTATGGTCAGGACATGCCGGATAACCAGGGGCCGGTCGTATCCCTTGATATTCGACATGGATGAGCTGTTCATTCGTTAAGTTCTCTTGCGGTACATAGCCCCATGATTCTTTGCGCACCAATTGATGTAAATATTCCGCGAATGCCTCTGCCAAACGGTCAGCTACGGCTTTGGCCATGATACTTTTATAATCATCATGATCCGCTTCATACGCCGCAACGATCGCGTCTAATCCAACGCCGGTAGTCAGGGCAAAAGCCCCCAGGTAATCTTTGACGCCGGAGTTTTTTGGGGCGATGTAATCTGCTTGTGCTAAAAAGGCATTGTCTTGGCGGACTTGGGATTGCTGGCGCAAGGTATGCACAATGCCGAGTACTTTCAAACGGGTGTCATCGGTATACAGTTCAATATCATCTCCGATGCTATTCGCCGGGAAGAATCCGACGCTGGCATGCGCGGTTAATGATTTTCGCGCAATGAATTCATCCAGCATGGCATTGGCATCATTATAAACGCGCGTTGCTTCAGCCCCATAGACTGGATCTTTTAGAATGTTGGGATACTTGCCTTTCAATTCCCAGGCAATAAAGAACGGGGACCAGTCAATATAGGGGCGCAGGGCCTTCAGATCAACATCGGTAAAATTTTTAACGCCCAAAAATGACGGCTTGGTTGGTATCTGTGTTTTCCAATCCGCAATGAATTTATGTTTTCTGGCTTCCTCAATGTTAACCAGGATCTTCTCTTGATACCGCCTTGTGTGCTCAGCTTTTAACTGTTCATAATTTGTATGTGTTTTGGTGATGAGGTCGATCTTGGCATCTTTGTCCATCAGTGACCGGCAAACACCGACCGCTCGGGAAGCGTCTTTGACATGTACAGTAAAACCAGCCGGATACCCATCGGCGATCTTAACCGCGGTGTGATTGGGTGATGTCGTGGCTCCGCCTATGAGCAGGGGGATGTTAAACCCTAATCGCTGCATTTCTTTGGCCACATGGACCATTTCATCAAGCGACGGGGTGATCAGGCCGGAAAGGCCGATCATATCGACTTTCTCTTCCTGTGCTGCTTTAAGGATCTTGTCACAGGACACCATGACGCCTAAGTCAATGACCTTGAAATTATTACATGCTAGAACAACGCCCACGATATTCTTGCCGATATCATGCACATCACCTTTGACGGTCGCCATCAGGATCACCCCAGCATTTTTGGCGGTGGCGTCCTTGTTCTGTTCCATGTAGGGCAGGAGGTAGGCAACAGCTTTTTTCATGACGCGGGCACTTTTAACGACCTGGGGCAAAAACATTTTGCCGGCGCCAAAAAGATCACCCACAATGTTCATGCCGTCCATCAATGGGCCTTCAATGACGTCTAAGGGGCGGGTAGTCTTCAGTCGTGCTTCTTCCACGTCAATATCAATGAAATCAACAATGCCTTTGACCAAGGCATGCGATAAGCGTTTTGCTACCGGTTCTTTGCGCCAGCTCAGATCTTCTTCGATCTTTTTACCCTGGGCTTTAAAATTCTCTGCGAAAGAAACCAGACGTTCCGTCGCGTCAAGGCGGCGGTTGAGCAAAACATCTTCAACGAGGGTCAGCAGTTCTTTCGGGATCTCATCATAGACCGCGATCATTCCCGCGTTGACGATCCCCATGTCCATGCCTTCTTTGATGGCGTGATAGAGAAAAGCGGAATGCATGGCTTCCCGGACAGGATCATTGCCGCGGAAAGAGAAGGAAACATTGCTGACGCCGCCGGATATCAAACATCCGGGACAGGCTTCTTTGATCTGTCGTGTGGCGGCAAAGAAATCCAGGGCATAATTATTATGTTCCTCAATACCGGTAGCTATAGCAAAGATGTTGGGGTCAAAAATGATATCTTGCGGATCGTATCCAACCTGTTGGGTGAGTAGGGTATAGGCTCTTTTGCAGATCTCCACCTTACGCTCTTTTGTATCTGCCTGCCCCTGTTCATCAAAAGCCATTACAATAACTGAAGCGCCATATCCCTGACATGCGATCGCCTGCT
>JANNCL010000319.1:0-1523 GCA_031386565.1 Candidatus Omnitrophota bacterium | reverse complement strand
AGTTGACCGACAGTTCGGTTGCCTCGCTGCGACTGCCGTCGGCCTCAAATGTACGTGTTCGGGTGTAACCTAAGGATGCCGCATCGGCCGATTTTCGAGCCTTGCCTTCCGCGGCGAGGGCTTCCACTGTGCCGCGCAATCTGATCGAAGGACCACCGGTATTTTCTGCAATCGAACTTCCCGGGACTTCGGCTTCAGGCATCAGACAACGCAGTGTCACACCGGGGGCGATCAACCACGACGCATCGCGGTCGAGCCGCTTTGAATCGACTGGCTTGCCTGCGCTGTCAAACGCTCGCAGACCATCGAGATTGCGAGCGGCAAGCTCCGCTTCGAACTGATGCAGCACGTTCACAGTCTTGCGATGAGCATCACGCGAGGCGGGATTGCTGTCGAAATCGGCAATGGCCTGGGTAGCGGCCTCTGGGGTTGTGATTTCGCCGGCAAATGTGCTGATGAAATAAGCCGCTCGAGGTGTTTCGACAATGCGCCAGATGCCGCCATCGAATTCAACATCGGTCGCAGTCGGCTGGCTGCCGCCTGCTTCGATGCCTTGGCAAGTCTGCACGACGATCAGCGGGATACTGGCATAGTCCGTAGCATCGCCGGCGTATGCGGGTGCGGCACCGACGAGAATGGCCAGCATGGCTGCGCCCGCAGCAAGGGCGCGATGATGATTGCTCAGGGGCATACCGTATTCTCCGTCAGGGCGGCGCGCAACTCTGCGAGACTTTGCGATCTGAGGCCAAAAAAACGTGCAGCCGGCGGGCAGCTGCAGCCGGGAATGTTGATGCGATATAGGCGCACGATATCGCCCAAGAAATGCAACCAGTCCTGATCGTCGGAGTAATTCAGCGGCGGATCTTCCGGCACCAGTGCCATCCAGCCACCATCGAACTCATGGTGATCGTTCTTGATTGCTGCGAATATCGCCTTGTCTGCAGCCGTCCACAAATCGGTCATGATTCCCTCCTGTCTGCTGACGCGTTTGCCATGCAGCCGTAAGCAGCGCCGTGATCCCCGTCACGCCTGCCGATCACAGAAAAGGCCGCTCGTCGCAAGCGGGACAGGTGGCCCTTTCGGTTGGGTCTGCGCGAGTGCGCCTACTTCCCCGCCGGCTTCGCGCAGCGCACCTCCGGATCGTCCTTGCACGGGACCGTTTCGGCCAGCCACTTGGCGCGGGCGGCGTCGGCGTCGGCTTTCTGCTGGGCGACGGCTGCTTCGTAGGCGGCCTTGTTGGCGGCGTTCTTGTCGTTCTGGGCCTTGGCCGCGGCGGCTTGTTCGGCGTTGAGCCGGACGCGGGCCTGTTCGGGGGTTTCGGTGGGGGCCACGACCGGTACGACCGGCATTGCAGTGGTGACCGCGGATGCGCGCTTGCGCTTGGCCCTGGCATCGGCCGGCACGGCGGCGAGCGATAGTGCGAGTGCGGCCATGGCCAGGCCGGTCAGCGCTTGACGAACGCGGATCATAAGCGGGTCTCCTCTTGAATTGCCCCGGGCGGCACCATAGCGGCGGCGCCGCCC
>JANNCL010000290.1:0-3539 GCA_031386565.1 Candidatus Omnitrophota bacterium | reverse complement strand
GACTTGGAGACCTGCTTATGATTTGGATGTTAATGGTCGGGCTAAATTTAATTCAGGTGTTAATAGTGCGATCACTTTGCTAAATCCAGGTTCTGGTTTAAATATTCAACTTGATGCAACAGGATCTACGACATGGTACATAGGAGCTGGTGCTTCCGGTAATTCTGTTGGGGCTGGAAAATTATTTTTCTCGAGATCTACAACGACCTCAACCTCTGATGCTGTTTTCGACACAAACGGTAATTTTGGTGTTGGAACAATAACGCCGCAAACAAAGATGGTGGTGATGGGGGGGAATGTGGGGATCAATACGTTGACGTCAATGGGGGCTTTGCAAGTCAATGCTTTGGGTGCAAATCCGTTCGTTGTTGATGCAACCGGTAATGTGGGGATTGGAACATGGCTGCCACAGGTTTCTTTGCAATTAGGCGGTAATGCAACATCAATTTTCGGAACGAAAGGTGTTGCTTCATTAGTCGCACCTTATATAACTTTTGAACATTCCTATGGGGTTAGTTATTCAGGTCCTTTTCTGGCGGTTACTGCAGGACCTGAAACTTATCCAGGATATTCTTCTGTAATTGTTGGGTCAACAAATACAAAACAAGTGTTTTCGTTGATAGGTGGTCGTGCAGGCAATGGATCAAACTGGGGTGGAACTTTTACAGCAGTAGCTAACGGACATTATTTACCAGCCATAGGATTTGCTGGTCAAACAAGTACGGGTAGTAATGGCATGGCGATAGGTGCATCAATTCAGGGGCAAGTTGATGGAACTGTTTCAGCAAGTGTTATACCGACATCGCTAATTTTTAACACATCACAAACAAATTCCGTAGATTTAAAAGAACAAATGCGCATTACTTCCGCAGGTAATGTGGGTATAGGAAGTTTCGGTTCAAATACAATGGGAAATAAATTTGTGGTCATAGGTAATGTAGGAGTAGGAACCGGTTTTTCTTCCGGCTATATAGCAAACTCAGCACCAAATGGGGGCATGATCGTTGAAGGCAATGTCGGTTTTGGAACTACGACGCCTCAAACTGGTTTGGCTGTTATGAGTAATGTTGGTTTTGGGACGTGGACGGCGACGACTCGGTTGGATACGGATGGGTTTCGTTTGATGAACAATGGCGCGGCGGCGGGTAGTGTGCTGGTTTCTTCGTCAACCGGGATTGGGACGTGGATGGCTCCGACTACTTTGCCTTCTTCTGGCGGGTCAAATGGTTGGTCAACGGGGACGGGGACGGTTTATTCTTCTACGGGGTCGGATAAGGTGGGGATTGGCACCTCGACACCGCAGGGTGGGTTTGTGGTGACCAATGGGAATGTGGGAATTGGCACTTGGGCGCCTGTGCAATTGGTTGATATAAGAGTGGGTGATCCAGGTTCTGCAATTTATCCATTTAGAGTTTCAGGTAAAAGAGCTGGTGGGATAATAGGTTCAATTTATTTAGAAAATGATTCAACTGTGCTCGATACAAGCACTCAGATTGCTTTTGGAAATCAAACATATGGTTTACTTGCTTCGATCGGTAGTATCATAACAAGTCCAGGCTATGCTGGACTTAATTTTTTTACAGTAGATGGTTCTAGTTATGGGGAACGCATGCGTATTGACCAATCAGGTAATGTGGGTATAGGAACAAAAGTTCCTCAGGGCAAGCTCATTGTCATTAATGGTAATGTAGGTATTGGTACCTGGAAACCAGTCTCGGCTTTGGCGATCAATGGAAATATTGCGATTGGCACTGGCCAAAGCTCGAATTTTTTAACTAGCACTGCACCTAATGGCGGGATGATTGTTGAAGGAAATGTCGGTATTGGTACGACCTCATCACAGGCTAAGCTAGCCGTGCTTGGAAATGTTGGCATTGGGACTTGGACTGCTACGAATGGATCGTTGATTGTTATGGGCGGGAATGTGGGGATCGGCACGGCGTTGGTGCCTTCGGTGTTGTCGCTTAAGGGTAGTTTTTCGCAGATCGTGACTACGCTGACAGATGCCGCAACAGTTGCGACCGATGCTTCTTTGGGAAATCATTTCCGGGTGACCTTAGGGGGGCAACCGCACCTTGGGTAATCCGACCAATCCCACGGACGGGCAAAGGGTGATCTGGGAACTGATCCAGGACGGCACAGGCAGCCGCACGATCACGCTGGATACTAAATTCCAGCTGGGAACGGATATAACAGCCGTAACCTTGACCACCACGATCAATATGCGTGATTTCTTGACCGCTATCTATAACGTGGTGACGGATAAATGGTATGTGGTGGGGTTTGTGAAGGGGTATTAAGCGATGTGTTATTTTATATATTGCGAGGATATGCAAAATATGGTATTATATAGTTGTACAATTGTACAATAGTCTGAAAGGGGTAAATGATGCATTCAATAGTAATTGATACCTCGGTCCTTTTAGCTGTAGCGTTAGATGAACCGCCCAAAGCAAAATTAATAAAGGCAACAAAAGGGCTGGCTCTATCAGCGCCGTCTTCTATTAAATGGGAGATTGGAAATGCATTATCATCGATGTTCAAAAGAAAAAAGATCTCACTGATGGAAGCTAAGAAAGCCTGGGATGTGTGCATGGATATCCCCCTTCAATATGTGGATATTGACTGTTTAAAAGCATTAGATATTGCGTTTGAAGCAAATATTTATGCGTATGATGCGTATATGATCGCGTGTTGTATTGAACGAAAGGCGCCTTTATTGACGCTGGATAAAGTATTATCAACTAAGGCAAAAGAATTTAACATTCGTTTGGAGGAAATATAATGAAAGTTTTTACCTACTCACAATTCCGGCAGCAATTATCCTCTATTTTGGACTTAGCGCGTAGAGAGGGGTTGGTGATGATCAAGAGGAAAGACGGTTCATTTTTTAAAGTTTCTGCGGTTGTTAATGATCAGAGATCCCCATTGGATGTTCCATCGATCAAGACAAAGGCGACGATGGCGGATATCTTGGTCGGTATACGCGAAAGCCGGGAGCGTTAATTAGGAGGATTATATTATGTCAGATCCGCAAATCAATAAAACAGACCGGCGTTCATTTTTAAAATGGTCCCTGCTTGGATCTACGGCAGCGGTCGCGTCCATGGCGGGCTGTGCATCGGCTTTGCTTAGCAAGGAGAATGTGATCGTAAGCCTTGCCTGCGGGCCTGTGGTCTATACTGATGCTTCTAGGGGCGGGCATTGCCGTTTGACGGCAACGGAGGATTTTACCCTCGCTGATCCGCACAACGCGGCGGACGGCCAAAGGCTCATCTGGGAGATCACACAGGATGCCGTGGGGTCGCGTAAGATGACGCTGGATAAGAAATTCGCTTTCGGTACTGACCTGACAGCGGCAGTGCTAAGCACTGCCCCCCATAAGAAAGATTTCCTGACCGCCATCTATAACGCCCCCTTAGATAAGTGGCACGTGGTGGCGTTTATCAGGGGGTATTAAAGGATAAGGTTGTGTTCTAGGAATTCCGTGCCACCCACCGTATCCCGAATTATTTTGTGCGGTGGGAAACGCGAATTGC